>JALUJC010000383.1 GCA_027053375.1 Caldifarciminota bacterium | reverse complement strand
AACCAGGAAAACCTCACGCGCACCGGCGGAAAGTGCTGCGTCCCGGACTGCCCGGCGTTCCACTTCCGTGATGCCGGATGGAATGGCCACCAGGACCCGGGGACGCATAAACAGGCTTTCGCCTGTCACTTTCCGAATGAAGGCATAGAGCATCTCCTGAGCCAGTTCAAAATCATTGATCACACCGTCCTGGAGGGGACGTTTGGCAAGGATGTTCTTGTGTCCTTTCCCCAGCATCCGTTTGGCTTCTTCACCCACAGCCAGAAGGTCTCCACTGAGGCGATCCACCGCCACCACAGAGGGTTCTCGAAGCACAATGCCCTCTCCCTTGACATAGATCAGCGTGTTGGCTGTGCCAAGGTCGACGGCAATTTCACCACCCAGCAGGCGATTAAAGTTAAGCCGAATATGACGAAACATGGTCCAGCGCCTCCTTGAGCTCCTGGAAAAACTTCTGGATTTCCTCCAGACGGAGGGATTCAGGGTTTCGTTGTGAAAGGTATCGTTCCACCACACGGATCACAGGATGATCCGAAGGATCTGTGGACCCGGTAGAGGGTTCACGCACGGTTGAATCAAAAAGCTGGCGAAGGGGTCGTTCCCCCTGGATCACCTGGTGGAGTTTCCTTTTCCCCACCCGCTCCCACCTTTCCAGGAGAATACGCGCCCGTTCCACCACGGGTGGGGGCAACCCGGCAAGCTGGGCGACGTGGACGCCGTAACTTCGGGAAGAGACACCGGGGACCACCTTGCGAAGAAAAATGATCCTTCCTTCCCACTCCCGGACGGAAACCGTGTAGTTCTTGACGCCCACATACCGCTCTGCCAGCTGGGAAAGTTCATGAAAATGGGTGGCGAAAAGGGTTTTGGCGCGGATCTGTTTATAGAGATGTTCGGCCACAGCCCAGGCGATGGCCAGTCCATCGTAGGTGGCGGTCCCCCGTCCCACTTCGTCCAGGATCACCAGGCTCCGGGGTGTGGCCTGATGGAGGATTTCGGCTGTTTCAAGCATTTCGGCCATGAATGTGGAGACCCCCCGGGCGAGATTGTCCGAAGCACCCACACGGCTGAAAATCCGGTCGGTGAGAGGGATCTCTGCGTGCCCTGCGGGAACAAAGGATCCCGCGTGGGCCAGAAGCACGATCAGGGCCACCTGACGGAGATAGGTGGATTTTCCGGACATGTTGGGACCCGTAAGGATGAACAGTCGCGCTGAGCGGGGATCCATTCGGCAGTCGTTGGGGATAAACGGCTCTTCAAGGGTCTGTTCCACGATGGGGTGTCGACCTTCCTCGATGATCAGCACGCCGTCATCCCGGAGGGCGGGGCGCACGTAACGGTGCGCCTCTGCAATTTCCGAAAATGCCTGAAGCACATCCAGCTCTGCCAGAATATCCGCGGTCTGCTGGAAGCCAGAGGTCTGTCCGACCAGGCGATCCAGAAGTTGATGGTAATGCTGGCGTGTGAGCTCCTCCACTTTCTTCTCCGCCTGGAGGATTTTTTCCTCCAGCTCTTTAAGCTCCTGGGTGATGTAGCGTTCCGAGCCCCGCAGTGTTTGTTTGCGAATGTAGTGGGGAGGAACCCGGTCCAGATTGGATCGGGTTACTTCCAGGTAGTACCCGAAAACCGAGTTGTAGCCCACCCGGAGGTTGGGAATGCCGGTGCGCTCACGTTCGCGGCGTTCAAGTTCCAGGAGCAGTTCTTTTCCGTGTCCTGCCAGATGGATCCATTCGTCCAGTTCCGGA
>JALUJC010000382.1 GCA_027053375.1 Caldifarciminota bacterium | reverse complement strand
GGAAGATCCATGCCTGGTATCCTGAACTTCCGGTGGTGGTGATCACCGCCTATGCCACACTGGAGTCCGCCATTGAGGCCCTGCGACTGGGCGCGATGGATTATCTGCGGAAGCCCTTTGAGCTGGATGAACTCCGGGCTGTCTGGGTAAGAATTCAGGAAGTTCGGGCATTACGCGAAGAAAACCTGCGTTTCCGCCAGGACCTGGCGCATCAGGAGATTCTCCTGGAGACACGCAACCCGCGAATGCAGGCGATTTTGTCCCAGCTGGAACGGATCGCCCGGACCCATGTTCCGGTGTTTATCTCCGGGGAAAGCGGTACGGGCAAAGAAGTGGTGGCCCGTCATCTGCACCGTATTTCTGATCGCCATGCGGGACCTTTCGTTGCGGTGAACATGGCTGCCCTTCCTTCTGAACTGGTGGAAAGCGAATTGTTCGGGTACCGGAAGGGAGCATTCACGGGCGCCACGGAGGACAAGCCGGGATACTTTGAGCTGGCGCATGGGGGAACGCTTTTTCTGGATGAGATTGCGGAAATGCCGGCGGCGCTCCAGCCCAAGCTGCTGCGGGTGCTCCAGGATCATCAGGTTTTTCCACTGGGGTCCCGCCAGCCGGTGCGGGTGGATGTACGCATTGTCACCGCCACCAATCAGGACCTGCAGTCTGCCGTGCGGGAAGGGCGTTTTCGGGAGGATCTGTTCTATCGGATCCATGTGTTTCCCATTCATCTTCCCCCGCTGCGTGAACGCCGGGAGGATATTCCCCTTTTTGTGGAATTTTTCCTTCGGAAATATTCTTCGCAGTATGGTCTTCCCCTGATGCGGTTTTCTCCGGAGGCCATGAAGGTGCTGCTCCATCACCCCTGGCCCGGGAACATTCGGGAGCTGGCCCACGTCGTGGAACGGGCGGTCATCCTTTCCGAAGGTGTGGAGATTCCTCGCGCGGTGGTGGAGGATGCACTGGCGGGGGCAGCACGTTCGGAGCGCGGGGATGGACAACCCACCTCCCTGCTGTCGCTCAGGGAACTGGAGAAACAACACATTCAGCGGGTGATGGAGGCGGTGGGAGGGAACAAGCGAAGAGCGGCTGAGATTCTGGGGATTGACCTCTCCACGCTCTATCGGAAACTGGATCGGTATGGATTGCGAGAACCTGCGAGAGGGTCCGGATGACAGATACGGGTGCGGTGCGCAAAATCCACTCCCCGGTGGATGGACAGGTGCTGGGGGAGGTGCATTTCGCCAATCCGGAGGAGGTGGATCGGGTGGTCCGTCGGGCGAAGGATGCCCAGCGGACCTGGCAGCACACCTCCTGGAAAGAACGCAACCGTCTTTTCCGCCGGCTGGCGGAGGTGTTGTTTCAGTCCAGGCAACAGCTTGCAGAACAGATCACACTGGAGCAGGGGAAGACGCTGCTGGAATCCTTTCTTCTTGAAATCTATCCCGCTGTACAGGGTGTCCGTTACCTCACCCGTCGTGGCCCGGACCTCCTTTCCGAACGTCCGGTTCCCCATGAGGAACCCCTCTTTGTGGGACGAAAAGCCCGGTATCGCTTCCGGCCCGTGGGGGTATGGGTTGTGATCAGCCCCTGGAACTATCCTTTTGTTCTCCCCTTTCTTCAGGTGGCGGCGGCCGTGTATGCAGGCAACGCGGTGGTGCTGAAACCCTCTCCGGTGACGCCCTTCACGGGATCCTGGATCCCCCGCCTGTTCCAGGAGGCGGGGGATCCAGGATCCCGTGAAGGGCG
>JALUJC010000381.1:1343-1747 GCA_027053375.1 Caldifarciminota bacterium | reverse complement strand
TTTCCTTTTTATTCCCTTTGGTGTCTATCATCCACGAGACGTGGTGAAACCGCGGAAGGCGCTGTTTCCTTCGGGCGTGCGGTATATCCAGACGGAGATTGAAGCCATTGAGCCCGATCGGAATCGGGTGCATCTCAAGGGGCATCCGCAGCATCTTCCCTATGATTACCTGATTGTTGCCACGGGATCCCACCCCCGTCCCGACGAAACCCCGGGGTTGCTGGGAGATGCCTGGCACAAGACCATCTTTGATTTTTATACCCTGGAAGGATCCCGTGCCCTCCATCACGCACTGGAACGCTTTGAGGGGGGACGCCTGGTGCTTAATCTGGTGGACATGCCCATCAAGTGTCCGGTGGCACCCCTGGAATTCCTGTTCCTTGCCGACTGGTATTTCCACGAAC
>JALUJC010000381.1:0-1333 GCA_027053375.1 Caldifarciminota bacterium | reverse complement strand
ATCGTTTATGTGACACCCCTGTCCGGAGCATTTACCAAGCCCCGAACCTCCCAGATTCTTGGCGGGCAACTGGAAGAGCGAAACATTCAGCTGGTCAGCGATTTCTATGTGGAACGGGTGGATTCAGAAAAGAGAGTGCTCATCTCCTATGAGGAAGAAGAGGTTCCCTATGATCTGCTGGTGACCGTGCCCATTCATATGGGAAGCGAGGTGATCAAGCGGTCAGGTATTGGGGATGATCTGAACTATGTTCCAACGGACAAACACACCCTGAAGGCAAAGGACTTTGACAACATCTTTGTGCTGGGAGATGCCACCGACACCCCGGCTTCCAAAGCGGGATCTGTGGCCCATTTCATGGTGGATGTTTTTGTCCCAAATTTCCTGCGGTATATTGAGGGACTGGACCTCCTTCCCACCTTTGACGGACACTCCAACTGCTATATTGAATCCGGTTTTGGCAAAGCCTTCCTGATTGACTTTAACTATGACACCGAACCCCTCCCGGGGATGTATCCGCTTCCTGGTGTGGGCCCCTTCTCTCTGCTTGCCGAATCCCGGATCAACCACTGGGGGAAACTCCTGTTCCGCTGGATTTACTGGCATGTCCTTCTGAAAGGCAAACATCTGCCCGTTCCCGCCCGGATGAGCATGGCCGGGAAATGGGCCTGAGGAGGTCCACCATGACCGGTACACCTGCAACAGAAAAACCTGCACTGGAAGAACGCCTGGACCAGCTCTCCCGGGATGTGGCGATGATCGCTGCATATGTGCGGGAACAGCAGGCACGGCAGGAAGCCCGCGACGACCTCCTGAAGGACATCATGCCCATCCTGGATGAGGTCAACGAGGCCCTCAGCCAGGAACTGGAGGATCTCCAGGGGACTTTTCATCTTCAGGACCTGATCCAGCTGGGACGCGTGTTTCTCCGGAATGTGAGAAACCTTGTCTGGTTGCTGGAACAGCTGGAAAGCGCCCGCGACCTTCTGGGAGATCTGGAGCGGATCACCGATGAGGCGGTTCCTGCCCTGACGCAGACGCTGCAGAGACTGGAGGAACGGGGTTATTTCGCTTTCTTCGCGGAAGCGTTGCGCATTATTGACAACATTGTGGGACACTACTCTCCGGAGGATGTTCGGCTGCTGGCGGACAATATCGTGCTGATCGTGGATACCATCAAAGAGCTCACCCAGCCGGATGTGATGCTGCTGCTTCAGGAGTTTACCGACACCTTCCGGGAGGTTTCCGAGCAGGCAGAGACCGCGGATGTGTCCATGCGGAACATCTTCCGCCTGCTTCGTGATCCCCACGTGCGTCGGGGACTGGTGATCAC
>JALUJC010000380.1:5664-6163 GCA_027053375.1 Caldifarciminota bacterium | reverse complement strand
GCCCACCCCCGTCCCATCCCTCCCCATTCAGGGGGAGAGCGCATCTTTGAAACGAATGGATCAACAAACTGCAGGAATCGCTGGCATGATATACGGAAAATGTCGGGGAATTCTGTCTTCCTGTACAACCCGTCCCAAACTGGATGCCCCCCCGTCCAGGGGGAAGAGACGTCTTTTGTACATTGGCGGATATTGTCCATACAAGTGTATCCGATGCTACGGTAAAGTCTAGGATACCGACCCACGTGAAAAACTACAAAGGACCGTGCACGCCCTGAATTTCCCTTCCCCTGGCAGAAAGGGCATCGGGTGTACGTATTTCGCGAAACTCTGCACCGTAACGTGTACGGTATACGGTCCATCAGAAAATCCTGCAGAACACGCCACGCATCCCTGTGCTTCTCCCCTCCATGGAAAGGCCGCATCTTCCGGGCAAAATGCACCGCTGGTTTTCTCGCGTGTCCGTCCCGCCTGACTGTTGATGATTCCTGTGCTTTCG
>JALUJC010000380.1:0-5654 GCA_027053375.1 Caldifarciminota bacterium | reverse complement strand
CCAGCAAGTCCTGGAACCTCAGGGAGCCCGGATTTCAGGCCCTGGGACGCGCACGCCTGGATCTTCCAGAGGGTACCCTCTGGATCATGGAGGGACCGGAAGATCGCTGGCCTTCCCCTCTCCCCGGAAAGCTGTTGCTGGATATCCGGAGTACAACGTACCGATGGACCCATCCCGGTGCGGAGGAACACCTGGTGATGCTCCCGGGTGAAGTGCTCACCCAGCTGATTCAGCAGCTGGAGGCGGGACAGCGTTTTCTTCCACCTTCGGTGTTGCGTCTCCTGCTCCAGGGGGATCGACCGGATCGTGTGTCGTGGGTTCGGGTGGAACGTATCGTTCAGTTCGTGGATGTGGTGGGGTTCACCACGCTGACCCGTATGCTCCCCCCGCACCGGATTCAGCGTTTCCTTGAAGAGGTCTATCACCGGTTGTCGCGGGTGGTGGTGCGTCACGGGGGAACGGTGTGTAAATACATGGGCGATGCCCTTCTGATTTGTTATCCCATGGAGCATGCCGATCATGCCTTTCAGGCGGCCCAGGACATGCTGAGTGCCTGCAGGGAACTTCGCCAGGACAGATCCAGTGAACCGGAATTTCGATGGCTGTATGTGGGGGTTGGCCTTGCATCCGGAGCCATCCTGGAGGGACCGCTGGGAGGTCCCATGTATCAGGAATGGGCCCATATTGGGGATTCCGTCAACACCGCTGCACGGTTGCAGGCCCTCACACGTCGGCTTCCCTGGTGGGTGATCTCCACCCGGGAGCTGGCCCAGCAAACCCGAAACGCGTGGCCCTGGGTCACACTGGGAAGTTACCGGCCGGACCACCCATCCCATCCCGTGGATGTGGTGGCGCTGGGGATCTCTCTTGCGCGACAACAGCTGTCACCGGAAAACATTCGCCACCGGCTGGAACAGGCGCTGCGTTCTTCCCTGCATCCGAGGGAGTCCGTCCATTGAGCGGCGATCCCATCGTTGCACTGGCGACAGCCCCGGGAATCGGTGCCATCGCTGTCTTCCGGATCAGCGGTTCAGGTTCTTTCGAACGCCTGCGACCCCTGTTCCCGGGGAAAGATCCTGTTCACCAGCCCCCCAGAACCCTGATTCTGCGCCCCCTCGTGGATCCCTCCACGGGGGAAGAAGTGGATCGGGTGTTGCTGGTTCGTTTTCCTGCCCCCCACTCATATACCGGTGAAGAGATGTGGGAGATCCATACCCACGGGGGTTGGTGGCTCACCCGAAGAATCCTTCAACTGTTACTGGATCAGGGATTCCGTGAAGCACGCCCCGGCGAGTTTACCTATCGCGCGGTTCTCCACGGGAAGATGGATCTGCTTCAGGCACAGGCGGTCAACGAACTGGTCCAGGCTGGAAGTGACCAGGGGATCCGCCTGGCCATGGCACGGATGCGCGGGGAGACCAGCGAGACCCTTCGTGCTTTTCGGGAGCGTCTGATGGGGCTGTGGATGGAGATGGAGGCAAACCTGAACTTTCCGGAAGAAGTGCCCACGCTGGATGAGCGGACCCTGAAGGGCCGCCTGGAGGCGTTGCTGCGTGATCTGAGCCGAATGCTGGAAGAAGGGGAGCAGGGGGCCCGCTGGGTTCAGGGTCACGGGCTGGTGATTCTGGGTCCTCCCAATGCAGGTAAGTCCACCCTGTTCAATCGGATGATCGGCGAGGAGCGCGCCATCGTCACCCCTGTTCCCGGGACCACCCGGGATGTTCTGCGCGAACGTGTGATCTGGCGGGGGCTTCCTCTGACACTTCTGGATACCGCGGGCATCCGCAGAAGTGAGGATCCTGTGGAGCAGGAAGGCATGCAACGTGCACGGCAAGCTTTTCGTGAAGCCGATGTGGTGTTCTGGGTGGCCGTGCCCCAGGAACCCTGGCAGGAGGCATGGGAGGCGATCCAGGGATGGGAACGCAACAAGGACGTACAGTGGGTCTGGATATGGAACAAAGCGGATCTCTGGACAGCACCTCCACCCACGTCACCCGTGACTCCTGTGGTGCATCTCTCCGCCCGGACGGGGCAGGGAATGGATGCGCTGGAAAGGGTGCTTCGTGAACGGTTGAAGGCGGGGGCCCCTCCTTCTCTCGCCTGGAGCCCTTTTGACGCTGCCCGTCTCCGGCGCGCCCGCCAGCACTTGCTGGAAGCACAAACCTGGATGACGCAGGGCGCCCCCCTGGAGGTGGCTGCGCAATCCGTTCGTGAAGCGGTGCGGGAACTGGCCACCCTGCTGGATCTGGAAGATATCCATGAGGCGCTTCTGGACGAACTGTTCTCTTCGTTTTGTATCGGGAAATAGAATATGCAGGAAGAGCTCTTTCTCAGGGAAGGTCGTGCCCGGTTCGCTGTGCCCCGAGATCGCCGGCTGTTTTTCAACCCCCGCGGTGCGCTCGCCCGCACCCTGGGGGTTCTGGCCCTCCGTACGGTATTCAGACTGGAAAACCCTGCGGAACCCTGGATCGCGGACGCGTTTACGGGCATTGGGGCACGGGTGATCCGGTATGCCCTGGAAGTCCCCGGTATTCATGGTTTCTGGTTGAACGATGGGAATCCCGTGGCGCTGGCGGAAGCCTATCGCCAGCTTCACTTCAACCGTGTGCAGCATCCCGTTCGGGGAAGCCTGCGGGAAGCCCTCAAATTCCTCTGGTTTCTCAACCAGAAGGAGATCTTCCCACTCTGGCTGGATCTGGACGTATTCGGATCCCCGATGCCTTTTGTGGATGATGCTTTTCTGGCGGTGCGACTTCCGGGCTATGTCTATCTCACGGCATCGGATACCCCACCCCTGTGTGGTGTCAGGAAAGCTGCTGCAATGCGCCACTACGGTGCCGTAACGGCGCAGGTGTGGGGATGCCATGAGGTGGGACTCAGGGTGCTTGTCGGCGCGTTGATCCGTGCGGGAGGCCGACGCGGTCATCGGATCCATCCCGTGTTCAGCGTGTTTGATGGGTATGCTTTTCGTGTACTGGTACGGGTGGAACGAGGGCGAGAGGGGTACCCGGGAAAGTCCTTTGGCTATGTGGCGCAGTGCACCCGCTGTCGTGGATGGACGCAGTGGAGGATGGAAGAAGCACGGGGTCGATGCCTCTATTGCGGCAGTCGGGATCTCCAGCATGTGGGACCGCTCTGGCTGGGACCGCTGCACGATGCGGCCTTTGTTCAGCGCATGCGGAGTGACATTCCCCCCTGGATTTCCGGCAAGAAAAAGAAAATTCACACCTTCCTGAAACGTCTGGAACAGGAGCCTGTGCGTCCTGCGTATGTGTATTCCCTCTCACGGTATGCGAAACTCTGGACGGTTTCGCTTCCCCCTACACAGAAGGTGGTCGAACGGTTGCGTGCCGCAGGGTTCCATGCGGGTGTTTCGCATATCCACGGGCAGGCGCTCAAGACCAGCGCCCCCTATCCCGTGTTCCGGCAACTCTTTGTGGAGGTGGCAAGGAAGTACGCAAAAAGCCTGTAAAACAGAGGGTTGTGGAAGGGTGTGTGGTGGAATCCTGCATGATCACGGGAAAGACTTGAACTCTCCGTCCTGAACCCCTTATAATATCGGGGATTCGTGAACCAGGTCGCTGAACAACAAGGAGGCAGAGGATGAAGAAGCAGGAACTGATCGCCAAGGTGGCCGAGGAAGCCGGCGTGACCAAAAAGACCGCCGCCCTGGTGGTGGACACCTTCCTGAAAGTGGTGTCCGACGCCCTGGCCAAGGGTGAGACTGTGCGTCTTGTGGGCTTCGGCACCTTCACCGTTCGTCAGCGCGCGGCCCGCAAAGGAATCAACCCGCAGACCAAACAGACCATCCAGATCCCTGCACGGAAAGTGCCTGTGTTCCGGCCGTCCACCGCGCTGAAGGATCGGGTGAAGTAAGCAACCGGAACCTGGAAACAGAGGGCGCGCGGTGCATGCACCGCGCGCTTTTTTTATCACGGTTCTCGGGGAAAGAGGTTCCTGTCAGAAGAGAGAAGGGAGCAACTCAGGAGCCCTGGGGAATCTGGATGGGGATTTTCAGGGTGGTGCCCGCACGGAGACGACGGGCGGAACGAATACCGTTCACACGCATAAGCGTGCGGATAGGGACCTTGAACACCCGGGAGAGGTCATAGAGGGTGTCCCCGGGTCGAACGCGATAAACGAAATAGGTTCCAGGTTTCAGGGATACGGTGGTGGGTTTGCCAATCTTCCTTTTGCGGCCGCTTCGGCGGGTACCTGTGTGGGCACGGACCAGACGCACAGGCGGAGGAGGCACCACCAGCCGCTGTCCCGGTCGCAACCTGCGTGGGTTGCGGATCCGGTTCAGACGCATGAGCGTGCGGACGGATGTGGCATACCGGCGCGCGATGTGGGAGAGCGTTTCTCCACGACGAACACGGTGGACGGTATAGACCGACCATTTCCCGGGGCTGTGATCTGAGGCCATGGCGGTCAGGAACCGTGAGGCGTGTCCCCGGGGCAGGCGAATCCAGTAGTTTTTTTCTTTTGGATCGGTGGGTGTCCGACGGTACCGCGGATTGAGCCGAACGAAGGTTTGCAGGGGGATGCCCGCCCACCGCGCAAGCCGATCCAGCGTGGTGGGTCGGGGAACCTGCACGGAATCAAAACGCGGGGGTTCTTCCTTGAGACCCACCAGAAGCGGGTCTTCAATGCCAAGAGAATCCCGATAAAAGCGGAAGATCTGGTACATGGCGAGGAAAAGCGGGACGTAGGCGCGCGTTTCACGGGGAAGTCGGCGCTCAATATCCCAGAAGGTCTTTCCCCGGGTCCGCGCCAGTGCCCGTCGAATTTTTCCTTCCCCCACGTTGTAGGCGGCAATGGCCAGATCCCAGCGTCCAAATTCCCCGTAGAGCGCTTCCAGGTAGTCCAGCGCGGCCAGGGTACTCCGGTAGGGGTCCCGCCGATCATCCACCCACCAGTTCACCTTCAGACCGTACTTCCGTGCTGTGGAGGGCATGAACTGCCACAGTCCCACGGCACCTGCACGGGATCGTGCAAAGGGGTTGTAAGCACTCTCAATCATGGGCAGGTACACCAGTTCCACCGGGAGATTTCGCTCGGTGAGTTTCTGGATCAGATAAGCGTAGTATGGACGTCCGCGCTCCACCAGGGTGCGGAGATACCTGCTTCGCCGCCGGAGGGTGTACCGTGCAATACGTTCAACTTTGGGACGCGCCGTTTCAGGTACGTCCAGCCAGTCCAGTTCGGCCCAGGGGTAGGTGCCAGGAAGAGGTTCATGCAGGGAGGATTCGTAGATATCCTCCCAGCTCAGTGCGGCAAACAGGGAATCCAGGGGATCGTCTGGAGGCGTGGAGTCGCCTTCTAACCAGACCAGAAATTCAGGCGTGGCAAGGTCCTCAGGCACCGGCAGGTGAACCTGCCCGGCACACCCGAGAACCAGAAGCAGGGGAAGGAAAAGTAGACGCTGGTTCATTCGGTTCAACAGAACTGGTGGAGGCGGGGGGAATCGAACCCCCGTCCGGAGGCCGGATGCCGGAGGCTCTCCGTGCGCAGTCCACCGGCTTCTTCCTGACGCACGCCCCGGTGGCCCGGCATCGTGCGTCAGGTGCCCGCGGAGCGTCCTCCCTCCGCTGCGGGCGTACGGAAGGAGCGAGCCTCAGGCTATGACGTCCATCCTCCGCGCTGAGGCGCCA
>JALUJC010000379.1 GCA_027053375.1 Caldifarciminota bacterium | reverse complement strand
ATCCCAACCTGCGTATTGTGGATCTGTTTGTACCGATCGGGAAGGGACAGCGCGGGCTGATCGTGTCGCCCCCACGCGCCGGGAAGACAGTGCTGCTCCAGAAGATCGCCCATGCCATTCTCCGGAATCATCCCGAAGTGGAAGTGATCGTGTTGCTCATTGATGAGCGCCCGGAAGAGGTCACGGATTTTGAGCGTCAGGTGGATGCTCTGGTGGTGTCTTCCACCTTTGATCAGCCTGCCGAACGGCATACCAAAGTGGCGGAAATGGTGCTGGAACGGGCCAAAAGGCTGGTGGAATACAAAAAAGACGTGGTGATTCTTCTGGACTCCCTTACCCGGCTGGCGCGGGCCTACAATGTGATTACGCCCCACTCCGGACGGACACTCTCGGGTGGAATTGACTCCACGGCGCTGATCAAACCCAAGAAGTTTTTCGGGTCCGCGCGTAAAATTGAAGAAGGGGGGAGCCTGACCATCATTGCCACGGCCCTGATTGAGACCGGTTCCCGAATGGATGATGTGATCTTTGAGGAATTTAAAGGTACGGGGAACATGGAGTTGATCCTGGATCGCCGTCTGGCGGACCGCCGGATCTTCCCCGCCATTGATCTGAACCGGTCTGGAACGCGCCGGGAAGAGCTGCTTCTGCCGGAAGATGCATTGAAAAAGATCTGGTCGTTCCGCAAGATCCTTTCGGGGAAGGATCCTGTGGACGCCATGGAAACATTGCTTCAGCATATTCTGACCACAAGAACCAACCGGGAATTCCTTGAGCGGATTCCCGAACTGGTCGAATCCCCCTCAACCATGAAACGGGAGGCTTGAGATGAACATCCGCAGTCTGGCACTGGTGGGACACACGGGGTCCGGTAAGACCACGTTTGCGGAAGCGTTGCTTTTCAAAGCCGGGGTGACCAGCCGTCTGGGGCAGACCTCGGAAGGAACCAGTGTGCTGGATGCCGACCCTGAAGAAGTCAAACGCGGGATGTCCATCCGGATGGGCCTGGCCACGCTGGAGTGGAAAGGGAACCGGCTCCATGTGGTGGATACGCCGGGATACTTTGATTTTGAGGGGGACGTGCGTCTGGGCATTCAGATGGTGGATCATGTGGTGGCAGTGGTGGATGCCACCAGCGGTGTGGAGGTGGGCACAGAGCGTTATGTTCAGTTCGCCCGGGAGGCGGGGAAGCCCCGCATGGTGGTGGTGACCCGGATGGGAACGTCGGAAGAAATCAACGTTCAGGGACTCCTTGAGAACCTCCGCGAACGGCTGGGATCTGGTGTGGTCCCCCTGGTCGCCCCTTCGGGTGTGGGAGGTCAGTTCACCGAAGTGGCGCCGCTGCTGGGGCCTGCAGATACCCTTCCCGACTGGGCACAGGAGATGCGCAGTGCCCTCTGGGAGTCCATTGTGGAGAACTCGGAAGAACTTCTTGAGAAATACCTGAGCGATGAACCCATCACCGTGGAGGAGGCGGGCCCGGTGTTCCGCGAAGCCTATCTGGCCGGTGAACTGATCCCGGTGTTCTTTGTGGATTCTGTGGCCGGCGTGGGGGTGGAGGCCTTTCTTGACCTGGTCAGCGAATGGATACCGGCGGCGCACGAGATGCCCCTGCCGGAGGCGCAGAAAGGCGATGAAGCCGTGGCTCTGGAACCGGTGGCGGACAAACCCCTGGTGGCGCAGGTGGGTAAGATTTTCTATGAGGCGCATCTCGGAGAACTGTATGTGATCCGCGTTTTCCAGGGGACCCTTGAGGGAGGGACCGAGGCGTTTAACGTCCGTGCGGGGCAGAGTGAGCGAATCAACCAGGTGTACCGTCTGGTGGGGAAGGACCGCAGTGAGGTGGAGCGGCTGGAACCCGGAGATCTGGGGGCGGTGGTCAAACTCAAGCATACCCGGGTGCTGGATACCCTGACTGCAAAGGATTTCCCGGTCCATCTTCCCGCTCCGGAACTGCCTGAACCTCTGGTGGCGGTGGCCATTGTCCCGAAAACCAAGCAGGACGAGGAAAAGGTTTCGGATGCGCTTCACCGTCTGAATGCAGAAGATCCCACCTTCTCCTTCGGATATGACCCCGAATTGAAACAGAGCATTCTGAAGGGGATGGGAGAGCTCCATCTGGACGTGATTCTCTCTCATTTGAAAGAAAAGTTCGGGGTGGACGTGGACACGGCGCCTCCGAGAATTCCTTACCGGGAAACCATCCGGAAACCCGCCAAAGGGGAAGGGAAGTATGTCAAACAGACGGGTGGACGGGGGCAGTATGGATGGTGCTTCATCAAAATTGAGCCACTCCCCCGTGGACAGGGATACGAGTGGGTGGATGAGATCTTCGGCGGCGCCATCCCCCAGAACTTCCGGCCTTCTGTGGAGCAGGGTGTGAAGAAAGCCATGGAAACCGGCGTGCTGGCCGGTGTGCGGGTGGTGGACGTGAAGGTCACCCTCTACGACGGAAAGTATCACCCTGTGGATTCCTCCAACCTGGCCTTTGAAATTGCGGGAAGCCTGGCTTTCAAAGATGCGGAGGCGCAGGCGGACCCTTATCTCCTGGAACCCATCTATGAGGTGGAGGTTCGGGTGCCGGAAGAGTATATGGGGGATGTGATCGGGGATCTCAATGCACGGCGCGGGCGCATTCTGGGGATGGACTCCGAGGGGAACCTGCAGATCATTCGTGCGCATGTGCCGCAGGCGGAACTGCAGGGATATTCTTCCTCCCTGCGTTCCATCACCAAAGGACGCGGGCTGTATACCATGAAGTTTTCCCACTACGATGAAGTTCCCCGGGAGATTGCAGACCGTGTGATCCAGGCGTTGAAAAAGGAACAGGAAGAGGGGTCCTGATCAGAACATATGCCCGATTCCCACATAGAAGGCGCCGCCCGGTGCGGCGCCTTCTGCTTTTGTAAGCGGATATCCCCAGTCCAGGCGAAGAGGGGTGGCGAAGGCGTGAATGCGGAGCCCCACGCCGGCGGTGATGTAGGTGGGCGGGGGTGGTGGAAAGCGGAGTCCGGTGCGTCCCGCATCCAGAAACAGCACCACCCCCAGGGGCAGAGGGTTGCCGCCTTTCCAGAGAATGGGGTGCCAGGGAATGCGCAGTTCCAGGTTGCCGTCGAGCATCGCTGTGCCGTAGCGATAAGATTCTTCGGCCGGGTGCAGGGGGCCCAGACTTCCCAGGGGATAGCCCCGGATGCTGCCATCCCCCCCGAGCCGGAAAAAATAGGTGAGCGGGATCTCCGGAAGAGCCTGTCGGGGATCCAGCCAGCCCGCCACCCCACGAACCGCCAGCACCACATCCCCCAGGGACTGAAACAGGGAAAGCATGCCATAGTAGCGTGTAAAGTGGTGATTGCCCCGCAGGATACCCCCGGCGTACTGCACGGAAAACAACCCGAATGCTCCCCGGTGCGGGTTGAACAGGTTGTCCCGGGTATCCAGGTAGAGTGGCGTGGCCAGAAGGTTCGTCACCCCCTGTCCTCGCCAGGTCTCACGGGTCCAGGTCAGGGTGGGGGTCCAGAGCAAAGAAGGGGAAACCTCAATCCCGAGAAGGAAGGTAAAACTGAACGCCCTGGACAGGATTTCCCGGTCAAAGTCGTAGCCTGCGGTGAATTCTCCCCGGGCCGGGGTATTCAGAAAGAAGGGCTCTTTGTGCCGCAACCGACCGCGAATCACGCGAACGCCCTGCTGGAAGTCTCCAATAAACTGTGGAAACTGCAGGGCACTCTCCAGGGTCACCTCCTCGTTCTGACCGTTGTAGAACAGGCTTCGGTGTCCCAGCGTGAGCCGGCCCTGAATGCGATCTGGCGTTTGCACACCCATTCCCACGCGTAGATATTTGGGCGGACGTTCTTCCACCAGCACCACAAGGCGAAGACGAAGGGTATCCTGTCCGGGAGACAGGGTCAGGGTGTCCAGACGATACCGCACCAGACGGAACAACTCCAGACGATAGAGGGTTCGCAACCCTTCTTCAAGTCGACGCTGGGCGTAGACCACGGGAGGACGGAGTCCCAGCGCCCGGAGAACCAGTGCCGTTCGGACGTTGTGGTTGCCCACCACCTGGATTTCGTCAATCCGTGTCCAGGGTCCGGGATGCACGGTGTATCGCAGATTGACCCGGCCGCTGCTCAGGGTGTCCAGGACACGGGACACCTGAACATAGGGAAACCCCTGATTTTGATAGATCTCTGCCACCTTTGTTTCCGCACGGTTCAGGATCCCTTCATCGTAGGGGAAGTTTTTCCCGCCATGTGGGAACATCCGGAGAAAGGCTTGAGAAGAGAGAAGCGGCCCTGGATCTGCCCAGATGGACTGGATCACGGAACGCCGTCCCTCGTGAATGATGAAATGGACATCCACCCCGTCCTCCACCCGCTGGGTATCCACCCGGATCCGCACCTGAAAATATCCCTTCATATGGTACTGCTCTTCCAGCGCCCGACGGGCACGGAACACCAGAGGAAACCGGTAGGGCTGGCCCTGTTCCAGTCCGGAGACCAGCAGCAGGGTGGCATCCGAAAACACACGGTTTCCTTCAAAGGTGATGCGCCGGATAGGAACAAACACAGACCAGAGCATCATCCAGAAAAGCGCTTTCATGGACGGAGCAACACAAGGGGTTCGGGATGGGGACCCAGGATGGAAACGGCAGATCCGTTGCGTGCGGCGATTTCCAGGTATCCGCAGGAACCCCAGTAAGCAAGCAGTTCCCCTTCTTCCACATCCGAGAATGTGCGCACCACAGGAAGTATCCGATCCCCTGCGCGGAGCGCCGAATAGGGCAGGTCCGGTAAATGTTTTCGGTGGAAAGAGGTGATGAGGTTGCCGAAAGGATCCACGCTTCGTACGGTTCCGGTCCATCCCTCCGCCGTTTCTTCCGAAGTCGGCCAGGGGAGGCGAACAAGGGAGGAGGGATCCAGGGGAGAACCCAGCGCCTTCAGGGGTGTGCCCTGGAGAAGCCGGGCGGCTGCCGGTGCAAAGACATCCCGGCCGTGAAAGGTAGGAGAGGCGTCCGGGGGAATGGGGATCTGGACAGCCTCCAGGATGTGGTCCAGAAGAGGCGTGAGCATCCCATTGTCCGGCCCAACGAACACGCGTTTCTCCCGCAGCCGCACGGCCACAGCCCGGCGTTTTGAGCCCACACCGGGATCCACCACCCCGACGATAACCACGTTTTCGGGAAGGTAAGGCCAGGCACATTCCAGCGTGCGTGCCGCCTCCTCCACGTCCTGTGGACGGAGGTTGTGGGCAAGATCCAGAAAGGTGACCCGGGATCCCACCTGCTGGAGCAGGACCGCCTTCATGATCCCCACAAAGGAAGATGCAGGTCCAAAATCCGTGAGCAGTACCACCAGGTCAGGGCGCATCCTGGTCCTCGCAGAAGGATGGAGAAAGAAGATGACGGTAGATCCGTTCGCTGCGGATCACGCGTCGTACATAATTGCGGGTTTCTCTGTATCCGATCCATTCCACCCAGAGAACACTGTCCTGTACGGGATATGCGAGCCAGCGACGCACGGCTTTCTTCCCGGCATTGTACGCAGCCACCACCGCGAAACGGTGAGGGAGGGAGTCGGAAAGATCGGCCAGCAACCGTGCAGCCACACGAATATTCACCGAAGGACGAAAGAGCGCATCGGGGTTCTGAACACCATAACGCTTTGCTGTCCCGGGCATGAGCTGAAGCAGGCCCCGGGCACCCACAGGAGACACCGCTCCGGGCTGGAAGTGGCTTTCCTCCCGCATGAGTGCGTAAAGGAGAGAGATCGGGACCTCCGTGTTTTGCGAAGCCTGGCACACGTACATGCCATAGGGAGTGGGATAGAGCAACGCCCAGAGCCGATCCGCCCATTCTGGATCGTGGGAAAGAGGGCGCAGCAGGAAAAGTGGAAGGTCATCCCAGCCCCAGTCCCGTGCTTCCTGCGCAAGCCGGATACGGTCTTCCGGAAGAAGGGTTTCAGACGAAAGCAGTGCGCGGAGCCAGGGGAGATGCAGCCGCACACTCCAGCGCAGCAGGTCGTGGATCTCCCCTTCCGGGTCTGTCTCCGTTAGAGGTGGGGCGGGTGAAAAACGATAGGCAACGGGCTGGATCCATCGGTAAAAGGAAAACGGGCGTTCCACGTCCAGCGAGGTTCCTTCCACACGGGCGATCCAGTACCGCACCTGGTCCTGCAGGA
>JALUJC010000378.1 GCA_027053375.1 Caldifarciminota bacterium | reverse complement strand
CGAAGGATGCGGCGGGTGTTTTCCCGAAGACGGACCCATCGGGCTTTTTTGAGGCCAAAATCATCCAGAAAGCGCGCACGGAGCGGCAGGACAGAATCCCGGGACAGGTCTACCGCAACAGGACCGAGATACTGCAGGATGGGTGGATGATCGGCCAGGATCCGGATCCGTGTAGGTGGGAAAGACCACGAACGGCCAAACCAGTCCACCGTGATGCCCAGGAGCGTGTCGGATGAAAGACGAGGAAGTGCGAGGGTGTCCTTGCAGGGGCAGCGAAAAGAGAGCCGACCTCCCGGGGTCTGTACCTGTCCTCGCAGCGTGTCGGGCCGGTCAAACCGGAGAAAAACCCGCCCCCCTTTTATCATCCAGGCCGTGCCTCCCCAGGGACGCTCCACAGACTGAAGGGGAAGATAGGAAGGGGGCTGCAGGATCAGAAAAATGCCCCGGGGGTCAGGGCGGGGGAGAACGGGAATACGGAGGTGATGGAGGATCCCTGAAAGACGCAGGGTTTCAGGCTGGATGAGGGGGATGCGGAAGAACTGAATACTGTCATGATCCGTGTTCCCTTCCAGGGGAGAACCATTAAGCAAAAGCGGGGCGGCAGGAGAGGCACTTCGGTAGACCCGAAGGGTTTCGCCTGCAACGGGTTGGGGTGGAGACCAGGCGAGTGTTTCGTGGGGGAAGGGTGAAACCATGCGTGCAAACAATCCCGGGGACTGCTGAAACCATGCGCCCTCCATGATTGTAACAAGTGACAGCAAACCGATCCAGCGCAATCGTGAAGGGGGGAGGAGTCTGCGGGGCTCCAGACGATCCTGGATTTCCCGGTCAAGCCGGTGGAGAAAGAAAGAGGGTGCTCCCGCGCGGCTCAGTTCCCATCGGGACAACAGCCGATCTTCCAGAACCGGATGTCTTCGTGAAAGGAAACGAAGGAAAGCGGGCATGGGACGCAGGCCGGGATGGAGGAGAAGGGCAAGCATTCCCATTCCCGCCCCCAGCATGCTCCATGCATCAATCCGGAGATGCCCACCCAGCAGGGCAAGGCCCACCCCCAGGAGCATCCATTCCCAGAACACCAGGAACGCATCGGTGATGGCAGCCAGACCCCACCGGATCCGGAGTATGCGAAGAGGGATCATCGGGGCTCCACGGGATCGTACCAGATCACGCGGTTTCGACCCAGACGCTTGGCAAGATACAGGCGTTCATCGGCGTGCTGGATCAATTTGTCAGGCAAAACGGTATCCTGTGGATACAGGCTTCCCCCGATGCTGACCGTTAGCGGAATATTCAGGGTTTTTCCGTTGATGCGGACCGTGAATGGCTGATCCGCCACGGCCCTGCGGATTCGTTCCGCCACCCGCTGGGCTGCTTCCACCGTGATGTACCTGAGGATCACCACAAACTCTTCTCCCCCGTACCGGTAGATCCAGTCACGGTCGTCTTTTCTCAGGGCCTGCTCCAGACGATGGACCAGTTCCACCAGCACCGCATCCCCCGCCGGGTGGCCATAGGTGTCGTTGACGTTTTTGAAGTGGTCCAGGTCCAGCACCAGAAGTGCCACACCCTCACGAAGGTCGGGTTGCTCCGTACGTTTTCGGTCCAGTTCATACAGGATGCGCCCCAGATCCCGTTCCAGAAAGCGACGTGAACGCACACCGGTCAGAGGATCCCTGACCATTTCTTCCCGCAGGGTTTCCACTTCCTGACGGGAGAGGAGCAGCGTCTGGAGGAAAGCAGAGAATTCCCGGAAAAGGTTCTGGTATTGCGGATCGTCGTGCATCTTCCCCTTTTCCTGGAAGAATAAAAAGCTCAGCGTCATGGTTTCCCCCAGGCGGATCCGGAGTTCGCGCTGTACCACAAAGCCCATCTGATAAAGAAGAATGGGCCATTCCTCCCGGGGGGTCTCCTGCAGGGAGGCGCGTTCCTCCGGGGATATGGGGCTTTCCAGTTCCAGGATCATCAGGGAGGAGTCGCCCTCCTGTTCTTTGAAGACAGCCACGCCGAAAATGGGAAGAAACTGGAGGGCTTCCCGTGCCAGGTACTGCACCAGTTCCCTCAGGGATTTGCGTTCCCGGAGATCCCGGTATCGCCGGAGGCTGTCCAGGTGAAGACGGCTGCGTTCACGCAACTGGTAATGATGGAAGGTAAGAACGGCGGAGATGATCATCAGAGACAGCACATAGGACAGGAGATTCAGGAAAAGCCAGGTTTCGCCTTCTATTGCCACGCCACGGTAGACCAGCACCGGGAGAAGGGCGAGACTGGCCAGGTGAACAAGCGGCCGCGCCGAGGGGGTTCGCTGGGCCACCACAAGATAGAGACTGTACATCAGAAAGGCGAAGGACCAGAGATTCACGCTGGGTGAGGGGAGTACAAAAAGAAGAAGGATCAGGTGTCCGAAGGAAAGCACGGTCTGAAGGACATAAAAAGGGTGGGGACGGATGTTGCGCCAGCGAATCAGAATCCACAGGATGAGCAACTGGGTCCATAGCGGAATCACAATCCAGAAAAAGGCAATCCTGAATCCTGTACCTGGCACCAGAAAGGAAGCCAGCCACCACAGGGTCAGCACCACGGTAATCAGCACATAGGCTGGGGTTAATCCCCGAACCGCATCTTCTGGAGAAAACACATCCAGGGATTGCTTCAGATAAAACAGCAGCGGCACAACCGTTCGCCGCCAGAACCGCTGGGTTATCCGTTTCATTCGGTTTTCTGGAGCAGCTGCTCCATGGTGCCCCGACGTTCAGGATAAAGGGGAAACTGGTCCACGAGTTCCTGTACCTGTCTCCGGATTTCCCGCCGCACTTCAGGTTCATCTGGATGGGTAAGCACCTCGGCGATCCAGTTCCCGATACGTTTCATTTCCTCTTCTTTCATGCCCCGCGTGGTCAGGGCAGGGGTCCCGATGCGGATTCCACTTGTGACGGTGGGCTTCTCCGGATCGTAGGGGATGGTGTTTTTGTTCACCGTGATACCTGCCTCTTCCAGCATCGCTTCGGCCACCTTCCCCGTGAGCCCCAGGGGGCGAAGGTCCACCAGCATCAGATGGTTGTCTGTTCCCCCGGAAACCAGCCGAAGTCCCCGGGCGAGAAGGGTGTTGGCGAGCGCGCGGGCATTTCGCACGATTTGCTCGGCGTAAGCCCGAAAAGAGAGCTGGAGTGCCTCCTGAAAGGCCACAGCTTTGGCGGCGATCACGTGCATCAGCGGTCCTCCCTGGATGCCGGGGAATACCGCTTTGTCCACTTTACGCGCGAATTCAGAAGATGTCAGGATGAATCCTCCGCGGGGTCCACGCAGGGTTTTGTGGGTGGTACCCGTGACAAAGTGGGCGATTCCCACCGGCGTGGGATGCACCCCCGCTGCCACCAGGCCCGCGATATGGGCGATGTCGGCCACAAGATAGGCCCCTACCTCGTCTGCGATTTCCCGGAAGGCGTCAAAAGGGATCACCCGGGGGTAGGCGGAATATCCGGTCACGATCACGCGAGGACGGTAGGTTCGTGCAAGTTCTCGCACTTCGTCCAGGTTGATCCGTTCTGTCTCCCGATCCACGGTGTAGTACACCACCTGGTACTGGGTTCCAGCGAAGGAAACCGGACTTCCATGCGAGAGGTGTCCACCGTGAGAGAGATTCATGGAAAGCAGGGTATCCCCGGGTTTCATCACCGCATAGTAGACCGCCATGTTGGCCTGGGTCCCGCTGTGGGGTTGCACGTTGGCATGCTCCGCGCCAAAGAGCTGTTTGAGCCTTTCGCGTGCAAGGTTTTCCGCCACATCCACAAAGGCGCATCCACCGTAATACCGCTTTCCAGGATACCCTTCGGCATACTTGTTGCTCATGGGGTTGGCCATGGCGGCCAGGACGGCCTCAGAGGCAAAATTCTCGGAGGCAATAAGTTCCAGTGTCCCGTGCTGCCGCCGGGTTTCCTCCAGGATTGCCTGAAAAACTTCAGGATCGGTCTGGGCGAGTTGTTCCCATTGTGGGTTCATGGACACACTCCTGTTCGGGGATGGGTTCGCCTGGAGACGGGGATGCCATGGGATCGGTAGGCGGGCATCCCTGTTGTTCGGCCAGGTCCGCGGCCAGCGCGATCATGGCCGCGTTGTCCATACAATATTGTGGGGCGGGAATCCACAACTGAACACCTCGATCCTGTGCCCACGTCCGGGCAACTTCCCGGAGCCTTCCGTTGCGGGCGACCCCACCGGCGATCACCACACGGGGTGTGGGATGCTGTTCCCAGGCAGTGTTCAGTTTTTCCAGCAGCATCTGAACCACCGCTTCCTGAAATCCCCGTGCCACTTCGGCCAGATTGGTATCGGGGTGATCCCGGAGCCAGTAAAGAACGGCTGTTTTCAATCCACTGAAGCTGAAATCCAGACCTTCTACCCGGGCCCGGGGGAAAGAAACACCTTCCGCGGCATTTTGCGCCAGTTTTTCAATGTGGGGTCCACCGGGATACCCCAGATTCATCATCTTGGCGACTTTATCAAAGGCCTCCCCTGCAGCATCATCCCGGGTGTGTCCAAGAATCCGATGCACCATCCAGTCGTCCACGCGGACCAGTTCGGTGTGCCCCCCGGAGACGATCAGCGCCAGGAAAGGAGGTTCCAGACCTTTCCGCGTGAGAAGCGGGGAATAGAGATGTCCTACCAGATGGTGGACCCCCCGAAAGGGACGACGCAGGATCCGGGCCAGGGTCCGTGCAAAGGTGTGCCCGACCAGCAATGCACCGATCAGGCCAGGCCCCCGGGTGGCGGCGAAAAGGTCCACAGTTCCCGGTTCCCAACCTGCTTCCGCCAGCACATCCCGGGTCATCTGATCAAGAATACGCAGATGCTCCCGTGCTGCAAGTTCGGGCACCACACCCCCATAGGTGGCATGAACCATCTGGGAGCGGGTGCGTTCCGCCACCACGCCCCGGTCACGTTCAAAGGCGGCCACGGAGGTTTCATCACAGGAAGTCTCAAAGGCAAGAATCTTCATGGTATGGGCTATTCTACGGGTATGTGGGGAATACTTCAACAGCGTCAACGGCGCAGAAACAGCCAGAAGAACACATTGAGCAGGAGGGTGAGCACGAGAGAGATCAGCAGGGAGCTCCCCAGAGGAAACACGACTTTCCAGTTTTTCCCTTCCCATACGAAATCAAGGGGAAGTTTCCCACCCAGCGCATGAAACACAAGGATCAGGGTGCCTGTCAGCAGCAGGAGGCTTCCTGATATGACCAGCAGGATGCCCACATCTTTCATCGGGAATAGCATAGAGAAGGTGGAGAGAACCGTCCATCCCTTTCATTGCGGCTGAAGGTTGGGACAGAAATCTGTATGCTATACCCATATATGAAGCTTCAGGATGAAGGTGTGCGTCCCTTCCCGGGGTGGTCCGGAAGGTGGGTGATGGACGGGGTGCTTCTCGGGGTCCACCTCCCCCGATCCTTTGCCCTCCCCATGGAAGAAGCTAATCTCCACGCGATGCAGCAACGCTGGACCTGGCTTGTTCAGCGGCTCGCATGGATTCTTCAGCAGACCGGTGGGTCTCTGCTCAGGATCCAGGAGAACAGGATTCTTCTTGGATATGAGGGAGAAGAGGCCCTTTCACAGGCAAAAAAAACTGCAGACCTCCTGCTTACATGTTTCAGGCAAATTCACGGGAAAGAAGGGCATGGGGTGGAACCGGTTGTCCTGACGCTGGTGGAAGGCCCCTGGATGGAGGTGTGGCTTGGTGATCATGCGTGGAAAGATCGTTTTGTAGAGGGACCCGCACTCCGAAGGCTGGTGAGGGATGAAGGGAGCCCGGAACCGCTCCTTAACGCTTTCGGAACGGATCCACGAGAGATCCACCCTTCACCTCCCCGGGTTTCACCCCGCGTACAATGGACCCGAACCACGGGGACGGTCCTGTCGCTTCAGATCTATCGTTATACCATCTGGCCTCCGGACGTGGGAGCTCTGCAGCACACGCTGCTCCGGATGCTTTACCTGATCCGTGCGCATGGAGGAATCCCTATACGACTCGGACCCTGTCGGCGAGGGCAGCAGTTTCTGGTGTTGTTTGAGGAGAAAGGGGAGGGAGATGCCGCATATCAGGCGATACGGGCAGCTCTGGAGATGACCAGGGCCCGTGAGACACTTCCCTATGTCCGCGCGGGGGTGGAGAGGGGGGATGTGCTGGTG
>JALUJC010000377.1 GCA_027053375.1 Caldifarciminota bacterium | reverse complement strand
ATCAGGGGGTGTTCCACCCTTGTGCCGCCCACCTGAATCCAGACCCTGTAAACCCCTGCCCGGCGGACAT
This sequence comes from Caldifarciminota bacterium, assembly GCA_027053375.1. Classification (GTDB taxonomy): domain Bacteria; phylum Hydrothermota; class Hydrothermia; order S141-80; family S141-80; genus JALUJC01. The sequence goes on along the minus strand of JALUJC010000377.1, from coordinate 1,693 downwards.
ATGGAGACAGGGAGAGCCTGTGGACACCTGGGGGAAGTGTGCCATAGGAGGTTTTAAATCGAAGCCTTCCGGCAGGATCCAGCAGGTGGATCTGTACGGGACGGGTCCGGGTAAGGTGGAGAACCAGCACCCGGGGATCCGAGCGAGAGAGATGAATCTGGAAGGCTCTGCGGCTGGCAATGGGGAGCGATTCAGAGCGTGCCGTATAGAAGGGTGCCAGCCTGACGGCCCATGCATCAAAAGTGGAGGATCCTGCGGGTTGCGTGGTTCCGGCGAGCAGGACGGAGCCATCCGGGGCATACGCGAGTGCGGTGCAGCGATCCTGTCCCGATCCTCCAATGGTCCAGGTCCAGACAGGGATGCCCGAGGTGTCTGTACGTGCGAGAAAGCCGTCGTCTTCGCCCGCTCCCCAGGACCGTGTTCGTCCACACAGGACCCACCCACCCGACGGAAGGGGAAGCAGGTCGGTGAAGGTGTCCAGTGAGTCGCCACCCACGGTCCGGGACCACTGCAGCTGACCCCCCGTATCCACACGCATCAGAAGACCCTGGGACGGTTGTGTGTTCCCCGGCGTGCGGGATCCAGCGATCGTCCACCCACCCGATGGATCCGCCAGAAGGGCAGCGCCTGTATCGCTGCCTGAACTGCCGTACGTCCGTGTAAAAAGTGTGTCCCCGGTAGAGGCCAGCCGTACAAGATAGATCCCGCTGGATCCAGGGCTCCAGGAGAGGTTTCCCAGCAACATGGCGCCGCCATCGGGGGTGAGGTGGAGATCCGAAAGCCATGCATCTGCAGGTCCCGAATAGGTGGATGCCCACAGCACCTGGCCCTGGGCGTCGGTTCGCAGAACCCGGAGCACGCGTACCGTTCCTGAACGGGTCCCTCCGATCCAGAATCCGCCGTCTCCGGCGACTTTCACGGACCGGGCCTCCTCGCTGGTGGTGTTGTTTGCATCGTAAATATGGGTCCACAGGGTGTCACCGTCGGGTTGAAGACGCAGAACGTACGGGTCGGTATATCCAGGGTATACACGGGACCAGCCCACAACCACCCACCCGTTCCCGGTGGGTTGCACGGCGGTGGCCACCTGATCCCCGGGCCCCCCATAACGGCGTGTCCAGAGGGTGTCTCCCGTGGGAAGCATACGCACGAGCAGGACATCCATATCCCCCCCTGGTGTGGAACCGGTGGTGCCGACCAGAAGAAACCCGGAATCCCCGACCGCAACCACATCAAGGAACATTTCATCTCCTGGTCCCCCCACGGTGAAGGTCCAGTCCACGCTGGGCTGGGCGAAAAGCACGCCCGCGCCGATCAGCACGCCCAGGAGGAGCCATCCAGAACAAACCCTGCCCCACGCCCGCACACGGGTCAACAGAAGTATGCGTCCCATAAAGCCACCTCCCTTTCTGTGATTCTGTATATAGCGATTTCCATAAAGCGTCAAGTTCTGTAAGGGCAGGGAAATTGCAGGGGGTTCAGGGACCGGGAGCGGGCACGCCACACTGCGCGTTGACGATCCCATCGGGGTCCGGTATGCTTGTTTTACGACGAACAGGAGAGGCAGCATGGACACGCGAATGGAATCCAGGACACGGGCAGCGATTGAAGAAGCCGAGCGGTACGGTGCGCACAACTACCATCCCCTTCCCGTGGTGCTGGAGCGAGGGGAAGGTGTCTGGGTCTGGGATGT
>JALUJC010000376.1 GCA_027053375.1 Caldifarciminota bacterium | reverse complement strand
ATCCGTGCCCACACGGATTTCGGTGCGACGTGGATCGGCATACTTCTCTTTCAGCTCCACAAGCTCTTTCCGGATCTCCTCCATCCGGAGGTCGTGAGAAGCCAGCAGGGCGTGATAGGAACGGATGGCCTCCTGCAGCCTTGCATACTCTTCCCGGATTTCTCCCTGTTCCATCCTCGTTAACTGATGAAGCCGCATTTCCAGTACCGCTTTGGTCTGGTCGTCGGAAAGTCCAAAGGCTTCCTTCAGACGCTGATGGGCTTCCTGGCGGTTCTCCGATCCACGAATGATCTCAATGGCCCGGTCCAGATCCTCAAGAATTCGCAGGAATCCTTCCAGGAGATGTGCCCGTGCTTCGGCTTTACGGAGCCGGTACCGGGTTCGCCGGATGACCACCTCTTCCCGATGTTCCAGATACTGGACCAGAAGCTCTTTAAGCGACAGGGTCCGCGGTTCCCCGTTGACCAGCACCAGAAGAATAAAACTGAAGGAGGTGCGCAACGGGGTATGCAGGAGAAGGAGATTCCAGACCCGTTCCGGATCCTGCCCCCGCTTCAGTTCAATCACCAGCCCGATCCCCTCCCGGTCAGATTCATCCCGTAGATCCGCAATCCCCTCAATCCGCTTGGACTTGACGAGCTGAACAATCCGATCAATGATGGTGGTTTTGCTCACCATATAGGGGATTTCGCGAACCACAATCCGATAGCCTTTGCGTGTTTCCTCAAACTCAGCTCGGGCCTCCACCACCGCCCGGCCCCGACCGGTTCGATACCCCTCATAGAACTCTCTTCCGGCATACAGAATCCCCGCGGTGGGGAAATCTGGACCTTTGATGGTTTTCCCCAGAAGATCATCGGTGGTCAGTTCCGGATTCTCGATCAGGGCCAGAAGGGCATCCACCACCTCACCGAGATTATGTGGAGGAATGCTGGTGGCCATGCCCACGGCGATTCCTGTGGTGCCATTGCAGAGCAGATTGGGGAATTTCCCGGGCAACACCACCGGTTCTTCCAGCCGCCCGTCAAAATTGGGAAGGAAATCCACGGTTTCCTCATCCAGGCCCTCCAGCATCTCCAGCGCCAGAGGGGAGAGACGGGCTTCGGTATACCGGTACGCCGCCGGTGGGTCACCATCAATGGAACCAAAGTTTCCCTGTCCCTGGACCAGCGGATACCGCATGGAAAAATCCTGCGCCATCCGTACCAGCGCATCGTACACCGGCCCATCCCCATGGGGATGATATTTCCCGATCACCTCCCCCACCACCGTTGCCGATTTGCGGAACGGGCGGTTGGGCAGCAATCCCAGATCGTGCATGGCATAGAGGATTCTACGCTGCACAGGTTTCAAGCCATCCCGTGCGTCAGGGATCGCCCGTCCCACAATCACGGACATGGCGTAATCCAGATAGGAGGTTTTCAGTTCCTCCTCAAGAAACGTCTCAAGAATCTGTTCAGGCATCCACCTCTTCCTCCCGCTTTTGGGTCGCTTCGTCCAGTTGTCGCTCCAGTGCTTCCAGCTCTGCTCTTACGCGCTCGAGCTTTTCCTCCAGGGTTTCCTGTCCGGCTCCCAGGCGTACCCGCACGTCATGACCACTCCAGGGGGTCAACAACGTCGCCAGCACCCATCCCAGCCCGACTCCGGCGAGGAAGGCGACCGTCTTTTTCATGTTCTGCCTCCCGGCGTTTCAGTGGGGATGGTAATGCAGGGCAGCCTCCAGTTCGGGATCCCCTTCCGGAACCAGGGGGACCTGTCTCATAAAC
>JALUJC010000375.1 GCA_027053375.1 Caldifarciminota bacterium | reverse complement strand
GATTTGGTGTTACCTGCGAGCTCTAAAGGTCATGATTGCCTGGTTAGACAGAGATCTTCGTAGACAGACCTGAAGGACATGGAGATTCTGCGTTTTCACAGATAGGCAGAGAAACACATGCCCGCCGTTTCTTGATGCCTGTACTTGGCTGTATAATGTAGGCGCATGACATCCAGGAAAAACAACAGTATCTTTCGGGCCTATCTTGAACGTCTGGCCCAGGTGGAAAGCATGGGGGGATGCCCGGGAGGAAAGTTTTTATCCCGCCCTCCGAATCTTCCGGCTGGGGTCGGCCCCCACACGCAACCGGGGTCCCCACGGCGTGTGGAGAATCTTCGCCGGTCCCGCATTCCGAAGAAGAAAAGCCGCATAAGACCGGTTGCCCCCCGTGAGCGCACAAAACGCGTCCAGAATTTTCCCTTCTCCTTCTTCCCAGCCCGCCGTTACCGGCGGGCCATCTGCAGCGATACCTTCTTCCGTGTCATCCCAACCAGTTCCCTGTTCGCCACCGCATCCTCCTCCTTTTCCTCTTCCGTTTCTCCAGATGGAGGATACGGCACCTTTCGTGTTGATTTTTGATGAGCCTCCATTCCATTGACAGATTTTGTTCCCCCGTGTATACTTCCCACACACCCGACCGGGCGGTCGGTTTGGAAGCAGGAGGATGATCCTGAAACGTTTGATGGATGGTTTTTCTCTCCTCGCCACGGCCTGGCAGAACATCCTGTCCCACAAACTTCGCGCCGTCCTTACCACCCTGGGTGTGATGATCGGCATCGGTTCGCTCACCGCCATGGTGGGCATCATTGAAGGCATCAACAGCTATATCTATCGTGCCTTTGGTGCGGTGGGGAGCGACCTGATCTATGTGACCAAGTCTCAGTGGAATCTTCAGCTGGGGCGTCCGGATCGCCGGAAGATGATGGAACTTGCACGACGTCCCGACCTGACCCGTGAGGATGCCCTGGCCATCCAGGAACTGCCCACGGTGGCCGGTGCTTTTATCACGCAGGAGCGAGGTGGGCGGACCCTGCGGTATCGCGGAAAGATCAGCACCCCGGATCTGTATGGCATTGTGGAGGGTTACCTCTCCGCCACAGGGTATGACCTGATGGTGGGGCGGGAGATTCTTTCCACGGACACCCTGTACCGCCGGAATGTGATGGTGATCGGGGATCGGGTGATGAAAGATCTCTTCGGCGATCGCGCCCTCCCCGAACGTGTCCTGGGTAAGGAGATTCGTTTCCGGGGGCGTCGTTTTGTGGTGGTGGGTGTGCTGGCACCGCGGGGAAAGATTCTCGGGAACGACCTGGACCTGGTGGCCTTTATCCCCTACACCACTTTCCGCCAGATTTTGCGGCCCCCTCGCTGGACCTTCGGTCGGGTGTGGTTCAGCCCCCATGTGGTCGTGAAAGTGCGCCCTGGCGTCAGGCTGTCCCGTGCCATGGAAGAAATTGAACAGCTTCTGCGGGCCCGTCGGGGGTTGACCTATGATGAGGAACGCAACTTCGGGCTGAACACCCAGGAGTTTTTGCTGTCGCTGTATCGCCAGATCACCTTCGGCATCTTTGCCGCCATGGTGGGCATCGCCTACCTGGTCAAGGCGCGCAGCGGACATGCCGGCGAGGGTCGGCTCCCGTCGCTCGGGGTGCTTGATGACGTCATGTACCAGGCCATCGCGCTGGGCTTTGCATTCTTCCCCATCGCCACCGTGCTCGGCGCCCTGTGGGCCGCCGAGGCCTGGGGCGGCTACTGGTCCTGGGATCCG
>JALUJC010000374.1 GCA_027053375.1 Caldifarciminota bacterium | reverse complement strand
GAAGAGGGTTCCCCCGCCCCGTTCGGTATGGGCACTCTCTCCACTGAACCAGTCCTCCACCAGCGCCCAGATAAAGCGCCACTGCAACAGATTGCTGTCCTGAAACTCATCCACCATCAGATGGGTGGTGTGTTCGTTGTAGGTCAGGAGCATTCGGAAGGCCAGATCCCGAAGCGGGGGAGCCTCTCCAAGAACCACCTGCAGGCTCAGGACCTCCAGGTCATCATAATCCACCACCTGATCCCGACGTTTCAGTTCCTGATAGGTCCGGCGATAGGCATCCAGAAAAGGGAGCACCTGTTTCATCCGCAGGTACAGTTTCTGCACACGTTCCAGCTGCGCCACAAACATTTTGAGGGGCTTGATCACCTCCCCGTAGTGATCCCGCGAGAACCCCTTTGTTCCGGTACGCCCTGCCCAGCGCTGGAGGGCCTGCATCACGTCATCCGGATAAGGCAGGTGGGTCTGAACCACGGTCTGGAGGGCCTGAATCACCTCCTCGTCTCCTTCCCGTGTGAAAAGATCAGGGTGCTGAAGGGCACGTTCCGCCGGTTCCCGTGGAAGCCACGCGTTCAGTTTTGCCAGATAGGCCTCCATGTCCATAAAATCCAGATGCGGTCGCCCGGCAATCCATTGCGTGGGCCAGTTCAACGCCTGAGAGATTCGCTCTCCTGGTTCCATCAGCAGGAACTGCAGGGCTTCCCGCACCCCTGGATCCTGAAGATAACGCAGGCGAAGCACTTCCTGGAGGGCCTGCTGGCGGTAGCGCTCTGCCTCCACCTCATCCAGCACCTCAAAGCCTGGATCCCGGGGGAGTCCTTCACGTTTCAACAGGGTGAGGCGCCGGAGCAGGGTTCGGTACGCACTGTGGAAGGTGGACACCCGCAGACGGGGAAGATACCACTCGTATTTCCGGAAAGCCCCGGGAGAGGAAACCAGCAGTGAACGCATCACCCGTTCCCGCATCTCCCGTGCCGCTTTTTCCGTAAAGGTCACCGCCTGGATTTCCCAGGGGGGGACACCGGCACGGATCAGGTCCACAAAGCGCTCCACCAGCCGGAACGTTTTGCCGGAACCTGCTGGTGCTTCCACAAGGAGCGAGGTCCGTTCCAGATGCCGCCGATCCCTGTTCATGGGGTCCCCTCACGAACAAAAGGACAGAAGGTTCGATATGCACAGGACATGCAGACCCTTGCTTCCTCGGTAGGGGGAAAAACACCCTGCACGAGATGGTGCACCACATCCTTAAATTCCCGCAGCAGCTCCGGTGTGATGCCCACCTCCACCAGGGGATCGGTCTCCATGCCCACGGTAAGAAAAGAAAACAGGACCCCCCGGGCCCCGGGATAGAGCAACGCATAGCCCGCAGCCTGCAGGCGGTATTCCCGTTCTTTGTACCCGTCTCTTGTGGCGATGTGGTCCTTCCGGGTTCCCGTTTTGTAATCCAGAATCCACAGCAGGTCATCCGACGATCTCAGAACCCGGTCCAGACGCCCCCGGAGCGGAATTTTCAGGCCATCCACCTCCAGCAGGGTGTCCCGTGGGGTCTCCACGGCGAGGGTATGGAAGATCTCACGGTTCCGCAGCGATTCCTCCTGTCGCTGGATTACCACCGCCATCGTGGAAAGGCGCCGTCGCACAAGATCCGCCATGTACGCACTCCCGAGACGCTGGTCTGGAATCTTTTCCGCCTTCTCCAGAAAACGCCGCGCCACGTCTTCGGGTTTGGGGGTCCGTACGGACTGATCAAGAAACGCCTGGAAAATCT
>JALUJC010000373.1 GCA_027053375.1 Caldifarciminota bacterium | reverse complement strand
TGGCTGTCGAAGGTATCGGGTGGAACTGGATGGAAACCCCATCCAGCCGGTCCGTCCCGGTGCCTGAGATCTCTTTTCCCCTTTTCTGGGGGTGTGCCGATCGGCTGGGGTTCTGGACCCCCCAGCGGCGGACGCGGATCGAACGCTGGCTGAAGCGACACGGGATCCACCCCCGGCCGTCTGGCAGAGGCCGTTGTTGTGGCCAGGTGGCCTTCAACCTCGGGGAACCAGGCCTTGCTGAACGAATGGCCCGGGCGTTCCCAGAAGCGCCCCTGGCGGTGGCTTCCATGAGCTGCACCCTGCATCTCCGAAGATACGGAATACCCGCGGAAGAAATCACGCTGTTCCTTCTTCGCAGGGGATGGTTGCCCCACCCCGCTCGCCGGGTCCGTGAATCCCTGCGGGTGTTGTTTTTTGCCGGCTGTCATGCACGAAGCGGGGATCCGGATGCGGTACAGGAACTCTATCATTTTCTGACCCGCGCGTTTCAGGAAATCTCCTGGACCTTCCCGGAACTTCCCGTGTGCTGCGGATTCGCAGGCGCCCATTCTTTTATGCGTCCCGCGCAGGTGGCACCCGTGACCCTGGAAATCCTTGAACTTTACGGATCTGTGGACCGTGTGGTGGGGGTGGATCCTCCCTGTCTGGATCGGATCGGTCGATGGATGAACGTCCCGGTGGACCACGTGCTCACTTTTCTGGCGTCATGGGAGGATAATGGATGAGCCTGTCCCCCGTTGCTCGTGCTGCCCTTCACGCAACGGAAAAGCGTCTTCGGGTCCAGCGGCAACTCGGTGAAGAATATACCCGGTTGAGAGAGGAGGCGGCACGTGTCCGGGAACATGCGGTGGATCAGCTGCCCGCGCTCCTGCAAACATTCAGGGAGTCGCTGGAAGATGCCGGTGTTCCCCTGGTGGTGGCATCCACACCCGAGGATGCCCGGGAAGCCCTCCGGGGGATCCTGGTCCGACACGGGGTTCGCAGGCTGGTAAAGAGCAAGTCCATGGTCAGTGAGGAGATTCAGATTCGTCCGTTTCTGACCGAGCTGGGTGTGGAGGTGCTGGAATCGGATTTCGGAGAGTTCCTGGTTCAGCTCCGCGGTGACGTCCCGGGACACCTTGTGGCGCCCGCCATCCATCTCACGCGGTATGATGCGGCGCAGACCCTCTCCCGGTTTTTCGGGGAAGACCTCCCGCCGGTACCCGAAGTCCTGATGGATCGGACCCGCCACTTTTTCCAGGAAGTTTTTTCAACGTCCGATGCGGGGATGGTGGGAGCAAATTTCCTCCTTGCCGCAGAAGGTGCACTGGTGGCAGTGGAAAACGAGGGAAACCTGCTTCGGACCCTCTACACACCACCTGTGCGTATCGTGCTGACCACACCTGAAAAACTCCTCCCGGATCGCACAGCATTGCCAGCACTCCTGCGTCTTCTTGCACTCCATGCAACGGGTCAGTATTTCCCCAATTATGTTCATCTGCATCCTCTGGGTCGGGATGGGGTGCCCACCTATGTGATCCTGCTGGATCATGGACGTTCCCGTATCTGGAACAGTTCTTTTCGTCCTATCCTGCGATGCATTCGCTGTGGTGCCTGTTCCAGTGTGTGTCCGGTTTTTCGTGCAGGGGGAGGGAACCGGCTTTACCGGAGTCCATATGGGGGCGCCATGGGGAAAGTACTCAATCCATTGTTGTGGGGGCATTCCCACAGGGACCTTCCCGACCATTCTCTGCTCTGTGGATTCTGTGATGCTGCCTGCCCGGTAAAAATCCCGCTGACGGAAATGATACGTGTGTTGCGTACACCTCATTCCTGGCTGGCGTATCTCTGGTGGGCGTTTCCTCCGGGGAACTTCTCGCGAGCGATTGCTTCCAGAATCTATCGTCAGCGTACCCATCCGCCGGAGGGAGATGTACAACTCTCAGGGCACAGGATTCAGCAGGAAACAGGGCCTGTGGAACCCTATCCGGCTTCCTGGTGGGACCGCTGGATGCGGTTGTTGCAGGAACAGTCTGTGGAAATTCATCAGGGCAGTCCCGCCTCCCGAACATTGAAGCAGGTGGCCGGGATTGGAGAAGCCGGGGTGATGGTGGCTTCTCCCTCCTGGATCAACACGACGGATGATACGATCAGCATTTGGGGACCCTCTCCCTTCTATCCCACCCTCCGTTCCTTTCTTGACGCGTGGGATGGATCCACACCCCGGGTTCTCTTTGGGGGACCGTCGCGTACGGCGGATATTGAGAAGATTCTGGTGCTCGGCGCCCATGGCCCCCGGAAGGTCCGGCTCTGGATTACCGGAGAAGGCGAAATCCCAGGCGTGCCTCCTCCGGGGTGAGCTGTCCCACAACCCGGATCCTGGACTGCAACCGGTTCTTCAGAAAAGCATTGATGGCGCTGGTGATATGGAGTGCCAGGATACTCCCCAGAAGCACCCGTCCCCGGTTCTCCCAGTTTCGGCTTGCTGCTCTCAGGTCGGAATAATGGAACCAGGCGGTGGTATCCTCCCACGCCCAGCTCCCGGATGTCTGATGTGCCGCAACATAGGCTTCCTGTTTACTGCGATTGTTAGGATAGAGGTTTCGGGCTTCGATCCATAGCGCGCGGATGTAGTCTTCCGTGCGGATGTAGCGTTCAACCAGGGACCAGAAGGAGGCCCCTTCTCCCGTGTGTGTGACCGCGTGATCCACGGCATAGGCCCGGGCGTTCTGCTCCAGACGCGTGGCTTCGTGGATGCTCCATAGCCAGGAAAGCACAAACGTTCCTTCCATGGCCCAGAAGAGCCGCGCTTCTGTTTTGTAACCCATCTGCCACTCGGTCCAGCCCGGGAAAAGGAAGGATTGTCCCACCGCCTTCCATGGGGGGAGCATCAGCGTGGCCAGGAGGAAAAGTGTCATGCTGGGGTTTCTCCCTGTTGAGAAAGCAGACCTGACTGGATAAGGTTTCGTCGGACTTCCTCTCGAACCCACATGGCCAGACGGAGGGCGCGCAGACCCTGTTCCCCGCTGACCGGGACCGCGGTGTCATGGAGGATGGCCTGGAGGAATGCGCGCAGCTCTTCTTTGAGTGGTTCCACCCGCCGGTCCACCGGGGGGAAATAGGGGAGCACCGTACCTTCATGGCGAAGGAAGAGCTCCACATCCCTTGCCAGAAGATCCACACTGGCGTAAAGATCTTCCTTGAAAACCCGGATTTTCCGCATCTTTTCGAAGGAAGTCCGGCTTGCGGTGACGTTGACGCGTTCCCCTCCAGCGAACTGGATCCGTGCGTTGGCCAGATCCACGCGGCCGGTCAGCACAGGCACCCCCACCGCATCCACCGCCACGGGCTCGGAAGGGATCAGTGCCAGCACCAGGTCCAGGTCATGGATCATCAGATCAAGAATCACATCCACATCCAGGCCTCGTCCGGCAAAGGGGGCAAGCCGGTGAATTTCCACAAATCGAGGGTGCTGGATCATGGGATACACCGCCTGAAAAGCCGGGTTGAACCGTTCCACATGACCCACCTGGAGTTTCAATCCCCGTTGCCGGGCGATCTGGATGAGTGTCTCCGCTTCTTCTACCGTCTCGGTCATGGGTTTTTCAAGGAACAGATGGATGTCGTGCTCCAGGGTCTGTCGTCCGACCTCAAAGTGAGCTGTGGTGGGAACCACACAGCTCAGGGCATCCACCTCGTTCAGGAGGCTTTCCAGCCGATCAAAGGCAGGAACGCCGAATCGGTCCTGAATTTCCCTGGATCGCGCGGGGTCCACATCATAGAATCCCACCAGCTCGGCTTCCGGAAGTTCCTGCAGGATCCGAACATGGTGCTGTCCCAGGGATCCCACGCCGGCCACACCGATGCGCACACGAGGCTCAACTTTGGTCACGAATGTTGCTCCCTTTTACTTTCCTCAATACCCCTCGACGGGATGTCCGGACAAAGTGTACAAATTCCCGTGCTTGTGGAGAATCTCCGAGTTCTTCCTCTATTTGCTGAAGGGCGGTTTCCTGAGGCAGTCCAGAAAGGAAGAAGATTTGAAAGACACGTTTGAGGGCACGTATTTCGTCCCGGGTGAACCCTCGCCGCCGCAATCCCACCAGGTTCAGCCCCACCACCCGTGTGTCGTTTCCCACCACAGTGACAAAGGGGGGCACGTCCTTGGAGACACGGGTGGCTCCGCCCACCATGGCGTAACGTCCGATACGGGCATACTGATGAACCCCCACGAGACCAGACACCACGGCATAGTCCTGCACCTCCACGTGGCCCGCGAGCTGTGCAGCGTTGATCAGGATCACTTCATCCCCCACCCTGCAGTTGTGGGCGACATGGGCATAGGCCATCAGGTAGTTACGGGAACCCACCACGGTCCATGCGCCTTCCCCCGTGGCCCGATGGATGGTCACGAATTCCCGAATCACATTGTCGTCCCCAATGCGCACGCCAGTGGGTTCCCCCCGGTACTTCAGATCCTGGGGGGAGCCGCCCAGGTGTGCAAACGGTCCGATACGGTTGCGTGCACCCACCTGAACACCGCGCTCCAGGACAGTGTGGGCCAGAATACGGCTGCCCTTCCCGACCACCACCTGGTCTTCAATCACCACATAGGGACCGATGAACACATCCTCGTCCAGTTCTGCGTGAGGAGAAACCACAGCCGTGGGATGGACCTCTACACTCATCGGGGTGCCTCCACAAGCGCTGCAGTCAGAATACCTGAAACGGCTTTTTCTCCATCCACATGGGCGGTGGCTTCAATGCGGGCGAAGTTCCGTTTGAAAAACAGGAGGCGTGCTTCCAGGATCAGCTGGTCTCCCGGACGTACGGGACGACGGAATTTCACCCGATCAATACCGGAGAAATACAGGAGTTTGTTTTCCCTGTTCTCAACACGGTTGAGCAGCAGGAACCCTCCGGCCTGGGCCATGGCTTCGATGATGAGGACCCCGGGCATAATGGGATCGTGAGGGAAGTGTCCCTGAAAAAAGGGTTCATTGTAAGTCACGTTTTTTACGGCCACCACCCGCGCTTCGTTGAGGGCAAGAATGCGGTCAATCAGGAGGAAGGGAAAGCGGTGGGGCATCCACCGCAGAATGTCGTGGATGGTAAAGCTTCCTCCAAGGAGCAGATGATCTCGAAGTTTTTTTGCTGCGACAAGATGAAGTTCGTGCCCGGATCGTTCGGCCAGAATGGTTGCACGGTACGGAACACCCACGAGTGCAAGATCCCCCAGCAGATCCAGGATTTTATGTCGAACCGGTTCATCCGGAAACCGGAGTCCGCCCGGGTTGCGGATCCCTTCTTCCGTTAGAATCACCGTGTTTTCCAGGGACCCTCCTTTTCCAAGACCCGCCTGGCGAACAAGGGGGATGTGGGCTTCAAAAAGATAGGTTCGAGCAGGAGCAATCTCCCGGAGGTAAACCTCCGGGGTGATGTTGGGGAGATGGAGGTACTGGGTGTAGAGAAAGGGATCTTCATACCGGAGGCTGAAGGATACGGAGAGATGATCTCCCGGGAGGAGCACCACGCGCGCCTGTTCCTTCTGGATCTGGACGGGGGCTCGCAGGGTGGCTTCCATGGATTCTCCTGTATCCACCGTGCTTTCCTGAAAGGCTTCTGCAAAGGGCAGGGCGCTTCCGTCCATGGCGGGAATCTCTTCCCCCTGGACCTCAACCACCACGTCGGTGATGCCCATCCCGAAAAGCGCGGACATCAGGTGCTCCACCGTTCCTATCCGTTCACCGTCTTTTTCAAGCACGGTAGAACGTGGGGTTTCCTGGACCATTTCCAGGGTTGCAGGGATGGTGGTGTCCCCCTTACGGAAAACCACCCCCTGGAGATGATCTGCAGGATGTAGAAGCACCGTGCTCGATGTGCCGGTGTGCAGCCCGATACCCTGAAAACGAAGCGTTTCACGCAGGGTCTTTCTCAGAATCAAGACGCGCCTCCAGTTGTTCAAGACGTTTCGTCAGGGATTTCAGGGTTTCGTTCAACTCGGGAAGCTTACGGTAGAGAGCCTGGAGCCGGAGATGCTGGTTGCGGGGCAGAGCATGCCAGGCCGAAGCGTAGATGCCCCGGTGGGAAAGGCTCCTGGAGATTCCGCTTTTCGCGGTGACGATGGTGCCGTCGGGGATATGAACGTGATCCGCCACCCCCACCTGACCGGCCAGCACCACATGGTCTCCCAGGGTGCTGCTTCCCGCGATGCCGGTCTGGGAAACAATCAGGCAGTGTTCC
>JALUJC010000372.1 GCA_027053375.1 Caldifarciminota bacterium | reverse complement strand
AAGTTCATCGGGTAAAGCTTTCAGAACTGCGCAGAATCGGTGCGCTTGTTCGCCGGTTTTTCCAGCAGATGGAACGGGAGGTGGGGATGTGATTTGCCCCGAGAGATTTCTTTGAAATCTCTCGGGAAACCCTTTTTCAAAACGATGGATGGAGGCGTCGCCCGGGTGGACCGAAATACTGCGACACGCAGAAAGGGATCTATCAGGGCGCACCTAACATCTTCCCCCTGACCTAAAAATCATGGATCGCTGCCCGCGCATTTTGATTTGCGTCTCAACCCACCATCTTGATGTTCCGGAAATCTGGTTTCACGGTATAAAGTGAAACCATGCATCAGGAGGTGGAACATGCCGATGATGTTCGGGGTCCTCATTTTCCTCGCTGCACCGCCCCCGGATTCCATCCGGGTGCAGGTGAGCGGCATCCGGTGGGAGACCTATGTGAACCTCTGGCATGCCTGGATGCGCCACAGGGGTCTCCCTCCCGGCCGCCTGATCCGCAGCGTGATCCGGCCCTACCGGCAGCCCGCTTCCATTGATCCCAGGATGGACTATGGTCCCATCCCCGAAAGCCTGCGCCTTGTGGTTTCCCAATTCCACGACTTTTTCCGCTATTTCCTCGCCGAAGCCGACCTCCTCTTCATCGGCGAAAACGTGGACCTGGAAGTGCCTCCCAACCGCCGGCAGATCTTCGCCATGCGCACCTGTCCCCGGGTGCGATACACCTACCGGATTCGGGAAATCCTCTTCTCCACCGGCAGAATCCCTGCAAAACCCGGCGACACCCTTGATTTCTACGGTCTCAAACCCTGGACGGGCCATTATGAGGCCTATGCAGACTCCATCGACCGGGCATCACGGGAGGCTACGTTGAAGCGAGGAGACTCCATCCCGCCTCCGCCCCCAAGTGCCATCAGTCCTGTGAGCGTTTTCTGGAAAGACCTTTCCTATCCCCGACCGGGGGACGAAGCCATGTTTCTTTCGCCTCACCCCGTCTCCCCCGCCCTCATCGCCGTCCGATTGTGGAGCACCCTGCGAGAACCCTGTGAGAGAGACCGCCTTACCGTTCGCATCCGTCCCCCCTGGACCCTGGATCGGCTCCCGGGACTTTGGGGATTTTATCCTATGCTTCTTGCGTTCCGTGTGAAAGGAGGGGATACAACATTTTTCTTTCCGCTGTGGCGGGGATGGGTGTGGGATCGCCTGACGATGAAAGACGTGCGCTGGATCGCCCGTCGGTTTCAGCAGGCCCTGAACCGGGAGAAGGGAGGAAGGCCATGAAATCCCTGATCCTCGCTTTCCTGATCCAGGCTATACCCAGCGGATTCCACGGGTCCTCCCTTCCGTGGGGTTATGGCGTGTTATGGGTGGGGCCGGTGCCGAAGCCGTTTGATCTCTAAATCCAGAGGTGGATCCAGCATCTCCGCCGTACGTTCCACCCTGTTTCGCATCCCTTCCCCGCGACTCTTCCATCCCTCCTCCAGGTGGGTTCACATCTCCAGACACAGCACCATGGTTCTGGACGTTTTTTCACCGGGCTTGTATACTACGGCCATGGGCCATCGCATCCTGATCGGACCCATCGGACAGCTGGTGATTCCCGGGGACACGGGTCTCACCCTCCTGGAAGGCGGAGGCCTGCTGATCGAAGAGGGTCGGATTCTCTGGTCGGGAGCCTGGAAGGATCGTCCAGCCGGGCACACCCCGGTGGAGGCCTTTCCAGATGCATGCATCCTCCCTGGATTCGTTGATCCTCACACGCATGTGGTGTATGGAGGTGACCGATTCAGGGAATTCCTGATGCGCCAGCAGGGAAAAACCTATGCGGAAATTCTGGAAGCAGGGGGAGGCATTCACTGGACCGTGCAGCACACGCGGAAAGCTGCTGAGGAACAGCTCTACCGCACTGCACGTACCCGGCTGAAAGAAATGCTTGCCGCCGGCACCACCACCCTGGAAATCAAAACCGGGTATGGGCTGACCCTGGAGGATGAGGGGAAAATGCTCCGCGTGATTTCCCGGCTTCAGCGTGAGGGGCCACAGCGCGTGGTTTCCACTTTTCTCGGAGCCCATGTGGTCCCGAAAGATGTTCCTCGCACCGCCTATATGGAAACCCTGTTCAGGATGATGGAACATTTTCGGGGTCAGGCAACGTTTGTGGACGTCTTCGTGGACCGTGGAGCGTTCAACGTGGAGGAAGCCGATCAGCTGCTCAGGCACGCGCGAAATCTCGGATATGCGCTCAAGGTTCACATGGATGAACTTTCGCACACCGGGATGGCTGTCCATGCAGCGGAGCACCGTGTGGTAAGCGCAGATCATCTGGACCACACGCCACCGGAGGATCTTGTGCATCTTGCACGTGCCGATATCGTGGCGGTGTTGCTGCCCACCGTGACCCTGTTTCTTCAAGGGGAACGGCTCCCGGATGTGAATTCCATGCGCCGTCTCGGCATCCGCATGGCACTGGCCACGGATATGAACCCCGGTTCCAGTCCCTATTACAGCCAGCAAACCGTGATGCGTGAGGCGGTGCGCCTCCTGGGGATGACCCCGGAAGAAGCGCTGCTGGGCGTAACCTGGCATGCCGCACGTGCGCTGAACATGCACCACCAGGTGGGCACCCTTCGCCCTGGATTCTTCGCCGACTTCCTCGTTCTGGACCGGCCTCACTGGGGATACATTTTCTACGAACCCGACCGCAACCCCGTCCGGGAGGTCTGGATCCACGGGGAACGGCAATGGATTCGACCCGCCTGACCCCTGTGATTCTGCTGGTGGGGGTCATGGCTGTTTCCACCGCGGCCATCTGGATCCGTTTTCTTGACATGTTACCCACCCCCGCCATTGCCGCATGGCGCCTGATCCTGGGGACCCTGTTCCTGCTCCCGGCCTATGTGATCCGCCGATCTTCCCGGCCCTTCACATTCCCAACCCTTCGTGTCCTTCTGATCCCTGGAGGGTTTCTCGCCCTCCATTTCCTTCTCTGGATTGAATCCCTCAAACACACCACCGTGGCCAGTTCCGTGGTCCTGGTGACCACGACCCCCATTTATACGGGACTCTGGGGATGGTGGAGAAAAAAGGATGCCCCATCACTTTCCACCTGGTCAGGTATTCTGCTTGCCCTGGCCGGAACGGTGGGCGTGGCAGGCGGGGATGGGGTGCTGTCAGGTATTCGGGCATTCCGGGGGGACGTGCTCGCCATCGGTGGCGCCCTGTGTGCCGCCGGGTATCTGATCTCCGGCAGGGCATTCCGGCACAGGATGGACACCCTCTCCTATGTGGTCCCGGTCTATGCCTGGGCGGCGATCCTGCTCACCCTCTGGGCGCTGGGGCGTGGCATCACACTCTATCCTCTCCCGGCCCACGCCTGGATCTGGCTCGTGCTTCTCGCAGGCATTCCCCAGGTCATCGGGCACACAGCCTTCAACTGGGCGCTGCGCCAGCGCACCCCCACCATTGTGAGTCTGACCATCCTGGGAGAACCCATCGGGTCTACCCTGCTGGCGTGGTGGATCCTTCAAGAGGTGCCCCCCCCTTCCACCTTTGTGGGTGGCACCCTGGTCCTTGCAGGGATTGTGCTGGGAACACGCGGAGGTGAAACATGATTCGCAGGCTCGCCGATCAAAGTGCACGCTGGGCAGAACGGTGGATACCGGACCCCTTTGTGATCGCACTGCTTCTGACAGGTGTCACCTTTCTGCTCGCTTTGCTCTGGTCCCCTCATTCGCCCCTTCAGCTTCTGGAAGACTGGCACCGGGACTTCTGGGCACTCCTCACCTTCGGGATGCAGATGGTGCTGATCCTGGTCACCGGACACGCCTTTGCGGTTTCACCCCCCATCCACCGCCTTCTGAAGGCACTCGGGAAACGCCCCGGGACCCCGACACAGGCGGTGGTCATGGTCTCCATCGTGGCGCTCGTCACCGGAATCCTTCACTGGGGACTGGCCCTGGTAGCCGGAGGACTCATCGCCCGGGAGGTGTACAGCGCGCTACGGGAGCGGGAAATTCCTGTTTCCTTTCCCGTTCTTGGAGCTGCGGCGTACCTGGGATTGCTGGTCTGGCATGGCGGGCTCTCTGGTTCCGCTCCCCTCACCGTGGCCACACCCAATCATTTCCTTGCATCCACCATCGGTGTGATCCCCGTGACCCACACGTTGTTTTCCCCATTGAACCTGTTCGTGACCGGGGGACTGCTCCTGCTGCTGCCCATCCTGGCGGCACGGCTCCACCCTGCCGGGAAAGACGCCGGGGATTCCGTGTTTCCTCTTCTTGAATCCGAATCCCTTCCTTCACCACCCTCCGAAACCAGGACCCCGGCAGGTGCCCTGGAAAACCACCCCCTTTTCCACCGTTTGTTCGCCGTGGCTGGATTGCTCGTGGTCTTCCATCTCTGGATCACAGGGCGGGCCTCCATCAACCTCAACCTTGTGAACTGGACGGTGCTCTTTCTCGGGTTGCTGCTCCATCCAAGCGCACGATCCTATGTACGGGCGGTGGAAGAAGCCAGCCGTGGAGCGGCCGGCATTATTCTCCAGTTTCCCTTCTATGCCGGGATCCTTTCGCTCATGAAACACAGCGGACTGATGGGGCTTTTTGCAGGGTGGATCACCCATGTGGCCACCCCGCGAACCCTCCCCTTCCTCTCCTTTCTGAGTGCCGCTGTGGTCAACATCTTCGTTCCCAGCGGGGGTGGGCAGTGGGCCGTGCAGGGGCCGCTGCTGGTTGAAGCAGCCCGCCTGTTACATGTTCCCTATGCAAAGATTGTGATGGCCCTGGCGTACGGCGACGAACTCACCAACATGATCCAGCCCTTCTGGGCATTGCCTCTGCTCGGGATTACCGGATTACGCGCAAGAGACCTTATGGGGTACACCATGGTGCTGATGCTGGGCGCGGCCTTCTGGATGACGCTGGGGTTACTGCTGTTCTGACCGGGACACCACCTCTTTCACCAGCTGCGGGACCCGTTCCCCGGCCTTTTCGTGATACACCCGGGCGGCCAGGCCATCCAGGGGCGTGGGTTCAGGGTTGACCACCACCACAGGGATGCCTCGTCGGGCGGCAAGCCGCGGAAGATCCGCCGCAGGGTACACCTGGGCACTGGTTCCCACCACCCAGAACACGGTATGGGATGGGTCTGCGGTCAACACGAACGACACCGCCTGCTCCCACGCTTCTGCAGGCAGGGCTTCTCCGAACCAGACCACATCCGGTCGGAG
The DNA here is from genome assembly GCA_027053375.1 of Caldifarciminota bacterium. Lineage (GTDB taxonomy): Bacteria > Hydrothermota > Hydrothermia > S141-80 > S141-80 > JALUJC01. Next base: position 1,012 of record JALUJC010000372.1, on the reverse strand, counting down.
CGGCGCACCACACCGCGGGCATGGGGGAACCCCTTCCTCGTGATCTGAAGCCTCCTTTGCCCAGCGACGAAAGCTGCATCGGGTACACCGTTCCCGGAACAGATTGCCGTGCAGTTCCACCAGTTGCCGGCTTCCGGCCCGACGATGCAGATCATCCACATTCTGGGTGATCAGCAGGAATTCAGGCAGGTGTCGCTCAGCTTCCACCAGGGCCCGGTGGGCAGCATTGGGCTGGGCTTTTCGGGCATTTCGCCTCCGTTCGCGATACCAGGCCCAGATGTCGTCAGCCCGACGTGCGAATGCTTCAGGATCCGCAAAATCCTCCGGTCGAAAACGCGTCCAGAGTCCCTACGCGCCCCGGAAGGTGGGGATGCCACTTTCTGCGGAGATTCCTGCTCCGGTGAGCACGATCAGGCGCCGCATACCCTTCAGGGCCCGGATAGCTCCAGTGCACGCAGGATCAGCGCCATTCGTGCACGCATCTTTTCCCGGTCACGCTCTTCCTGAAAGACCCCCAGCACTTCCTCTGGATCCACACGGTACCCCTGGCGGGGTTGCCCTTTGAGGCGGTCAGCCACCACATCTGCAAGCGCCATCAGCTTCTTACAGCGTTTGCTGGAGGTATACACCACATCTTTCAGACGTCCGCCCTCCACGCGCCCGTAAAAGGCCACCCGATGGCCCTTCTCCTCGGCTGCGCCCAGAGATTCATATTCCTCCGGGGGTGTCTCCACCCTGTGTTTCAATCCCTGCTCGTGATAAGTCTTCACACGCATGTTTTAAGTATGAAGCCCCACGCAGGAACCGGAAACCACCCCTTCCACCATGGAATGGCCGGACCGGCTCTGTATCTTCCTGCCCCGGCCACCTGCACCCGGAGGGTTCAACCTGTGTTGACATGGTACAGCGCATTTTGATGGTTTTGGCGGAATGCCCTATACTTATGAAACATGGAAACCTTCTATCGCTGGATCTTTCTGGTTACGCTGGCTGGCGTGTGGGCGTGTCAGGG
>JALUJC010000371.1 GCA_027053375.1 Caldifarciminota bacterium | reverse complement strand
GCCGTAAATCGGCCCCCCGGCACCTATCTTCTCCGTCTGCGCAGCGGCGACCACGTGGGGACCCGCAAGCTGCTGATTCCCTGAGGATTGCTGTTGATCGAACGTGCGGGGGGCCGTAAATCGGCCCCCCGCACGGCTTTTCTTTGGTTCTTCCCCCGGGCTTGACATCTCATCCCGGGCCCCCTATCATTGATACCGACCGGTCGGTCTGCACCGGCAGGCCGTGAACCCCCGGTCAGGGAGTGTCGTGTGGAAGAAAAACATCAGGATGCAAGAACCAGGATTCTGGAGGCGGCCTATCGGTTGTTCCGGGATCGGGGCTACAGTGTGACCCCGCTTTCGCTGATTCTGGAAGAGGCAGGGGTCTCCAAAGGGGGGTTCTACCACCATTTTTCCTCCAAGGAGGACCTGTTTCTGGAGATCGTTCGCAGGGAGCTGGATGCCCTGGAGAGGAGCCTGGAGACCATTAAGCACAAGGATCCGCGCCAGCGGTTGAAGGCCCGTGTCCGTGCTTTTGCGGCGTACCTGTTCACCCGTCACGGGGAAATCCGGATGGTCCCCATGCAGTTCCGGGATTTTCCGGATTCACTCCGGAAACGAATGCGCTCGCTGATATTGCCCAGGATGCAGCGGATTCTTTCTCTCATTGCCGATCCCCTGGAAGCATCCTATGGAAAGGATCGTGCGCGTCTTGTGGCTGCCATGTTGCTGGGCGCCGTACGTGCGCCCATCTTTCTTTTTGATCGAAGGGCGTTGCCTGAATCTTTCGAAATCTACTGGAAACATATTGAGGCATTAATAGAACGAGGAGTGGACCTCTGATGAACTGGATGGTTTGGCTGCTTGTGGGTACGGTCCAGCTCACGCTGGATCAGGCGGTGGAACGGGCGCTGGAGGTCCATGACCTCCTGAAAAGCGCCCAGCAGCAAACCCTGGCTGCACAGTATGACACAAAAAGTGCCCGTGCAGCCTTTTTCCCTCAGCTTTCAGTAAGCGCGCAGGCTTCCCATAGTACCTATACCCAGTCCTTTACCCAGCTGGTTCCGGTGGCGGTGGATCCGCAAACTTTCCGCCTGATCTACCGTTCGGTGGATGTGCAGTTTTCCTATCCCAATACTTACCGTATACAGGCCACAGCTTCCCAGGTGATCTTTGACTTCGGGAAGACACTCTATGCTTACTGGGTGAAACGAAAGGGAGAAACGCTTGCGGAACTGGATCAGAAGAAGATCCGGAAACAGGTGGAGTTGCAGACGAAAACGCTGTACCTCTCTGCGCTGCTTGCCCGACAGAGCCTGGATGTGCTCAAACGGCTGGAGAGCAACCTCCGCGCACATTATCGTTCTGTGGAGCGTCAGTATCATGCAGGCCTTGCATCGGAACTGGACATGCTTCGCAGTGAGGTGGCCTGGCGAAACGTGATCCCCCAGGTGAAGCAGGCGGAAACAGCCACCGCGCAGGCGATGGATCTCCTGCGTGCCTATCTGCAGGTGGAGGATCGTCTTGAACTGGTGGACTCGCTTGTGCTTCCGGATTCCGGTTTGCTTGCCCAGCTCAAGCAGAAACCCTGGAAAGTGGAGGAACGCATGGACCTTCAGGCGCTGGAACTCCAGAAAGCCCAGCTTGGAGACCTGGCCAAACTGCAGCGATCCCTGTATCTCCCCACCCTTGTGGCTTTTGCTTCGTATAATCTAAACCGCCCCCTGGGATTTGAAGATCGCTGGGGGAATTTCACAGTCTACGGGGTGCAGCTTCAGTGGTCCCTGTTTGATGGGGGACGTGCACTTG
>JALUJC010000370.1 GCA_027053375.1 Caldifarciminota bacterium | reverse complement strand
CAAGGGCAAGGAAAGGAAGCTCGTCCACCAGTGCCGGAACGAGATCGGGGGATACGTTCAGGCGTTCAAGGGTGCTGGACTGTACGACCAGGGTGCCATGGGGTTCCGGGTTGTCAGGGTCCGGGTGTTCCTCAATGCGAATGTTCCCCCCCGCTTCCCGGAGAAGATCCAGGTATGCGCGCCGCACAGGATTGAGATTGACGTCATGGATCACCACCTCTGCGTCCGGGTGGAGCAATGTAAGAACCACGAATGGAGCGGCAGCAGACGGATCCCCATGGACCGTCAACCGGAATCCGGGTACAGGATGAGGCGTAAGATGCAGGGTGTTCCCTTTACACTCCAGCGGGATGTCGAGAAATCGGAGCAGGTTTTCCGTGTGGCTTCGGGAAAGGAACGGTTCGGTGTAGATGGTCTCTCCTTCGGCATACAGACCCGAGAACAGGACAGCTGTTTTGACCTGTGCGCTTGCAACAGGAGAACGGTAATGGAGCGCACGACGCCCTGGACCCTCCACGCAAAGGGGCCATTGTCCCTCCGCAGAACAAACCCGCACGCCACGTTGCTGCAGGGGGATCAGCACGCGACCCATCGGCCGTTTGCGCAGGCTTTGATCTCCATCCCAGAGGGTTCGAACCGGAAAGTTTGCCACCGCACCCAGCCCCATTCGCAGTGTGGAACCGGAATTCTGAGCATGAAGAACAGCGTCGGAGGCTGTGGGTTGATGGGGCGGATGAATCGTCCAGCCTTTCCCGTCTTCTTCGACCCGTGCCCCCAGGTGCTGAATCGCCGCGAGTGTTGCCTGGACATCACGGGCGGTGCTTCGGGGTGTGAGATGAGAAGAGGAACGTGCAAGGAGAGCCAGGTACAAGGCACGGTGAAGGGTGGATTTGTCCGGGGGGAGGAAAATTTCTCCGCGTAGGGTACGGCAGGGTTGTATCTCCAGCGTCACGGGAGATGGAGGGGAGGCTGCTGGGTTTCCAGAAGCTGGTTCAGTGTGTCCACCATATGGGTAAACAGGGGGAAATCCAGCGCCTGGGGACCGTCTGAACGTGCTTTTTCCGGGTGTGGGTGGACTTCCACCATCACCGCGTCTGCGCCTGCGGCCAGGGCGGCACGGGCAAGGGCCGGAACCATTTCTCTCTGTCCCGACGCGTGGGATGGATCCACACAGACCGGCAGATAGGTCTCTCGTTTCAGGTAGGGCACAGCACTGATGTCCAGGGTGAAACGAAGTGCACGCTCAAAGGTCCGGATGCCGCGTTCGCAAAGCAAAATGTTTGTGTTGCCTTCCAGTGCGATATACTCTGCGGCCAGAAGCCATTCCTCGTAGGTGGCGGAGAACCCCCGCTTGAGGAGGATGGGTTTTCCGGTGTGTGCGGCGGCACGAAGAAGGGGGGGGTTGTGCATGTTCCGGGCGCCGATCTGAATCATATCCACCCGGTCCCGCATGAGCGGCAGATGTTCGGGAACAAGAGCCTCCGAAACCACAGCCATACCATAACGATCCGCCGCCTCACGAAGCCAGTCCAGGGCACGTTCTTCCTCTCCCTGAAAGGCATAGGGGCTGGTTCGGGGTTTGTAGGCGCCACCCCGCAGCAACCGAATCCCGTGTTCTGCAAGAAAATGCGCGGTCTCCAGCACCATGTCCCGGCTCTCCGCCGCGCAGGGTCCGGCGATCAGGGTGAAGGTTCCACCCACCTGGACCTCACCCACGTGGAACACATGAGGGGTTTCCTTGAGGGCACGGGCGATGCGAGGATAGGGAACCCGGAGAGGAACCACCCGGCGAACCCCCGAAAGACTCTCCAGAATGTCACGGGAAACGTTTTTATCGGGGACCACCACCACTTCCGGGAAGCGATCCCAGATCTCCGCCACGACGCCCCGACGTGCAAGCTGATTGCGCACGTGCTCCACCGTCTCCTGCCGGGTGTTCTCCAGGATTAGCAAAACCATCGTTCAATTATACTCCCCCCGGGCGGGCGCTTCAATTGAAGAATTCCCGCTTGGGGAGTATAATTCCAGGTAAACATCCAGCATGAAACGAGGTCGGTCATGAGGGTAATCGTTATCGGGAAGGGTGCTCGGGAGCATGCACTCGCATGGGGGATTTCCCGATCACCCCTGGTGGACCGTCTGTTTGTTGCGCCAGGGAACCCCGGCATGCGGGATGTGGCGGAAGTGCTTCCTGTGGATATCCGGGACCTGGACGTGCTTCGCAGGGTGGTTCGGGATCTGGGTGTGGAATTCGTGGTGATCGGTCCTGAGGATCCCATTGTTCAGGGTGTGAAAGAGGCGCTGGAGGAAGGTCCGGTGCGTGTGTTCTCTCCTACGGCTCGCGTGTCCTTTCTGGAGGGAAGCAAAGTTCGCGCCAAACAGTTTATGCGGAAACACGGGGTCCCCACCGCATCCTTTCAGGTGGTGGGACGGGGGGACGACCTGGATGAGGTGGTGCGACGGAGCACCCTGCCGGCGGTTGTGAAGGCGGATGGTCTTGCTGCGGGGAAGGGGGTCACGGTGGCCCATACCCCGGTGGAGCTCCGGAATGTCCTGGAGGCATATCTGCTTGAAGGGAAATTCGGGGAGGCTTCCCGGAAGGTGGTGGTGGAGGAATTTCTGGATGGAGAGGAGGTCTCGCTGTTTCTTCTTCTGGATGGGAAGAGTCTGCGGCATCTCGGGGAAGCCCGCGACTACAAGCGCCTTCTTACAGGAGATCGCGGACCCAACACGGGAGGGATGGGGGCGTTTTCACCCGTTCCTTATGTGGCGCCGGAGGTCCGTGCGCAGATTTATGAGGAGGTGGTGTTTCCCACCCTGGAGGGATTGCGCCAGGAAGGGCTGACCTACACCGGTGTGCTCTATCTGGGGTTGATGTTAACCGAGGAGGGACCCCGGGTGCTGGAATACAATGTTCGTTTTGGAGATCCGGAAGCTCAGGTGCTGATTCCCCGGCTGGATGGAGACCTGCTGGAGGCTTTTCTGCTTGCCTGGGAAGGGAGACTGGAAGAATCGGATCTCCGTGTGGCGCCCGACCGGGCCGTGGTGGGGGTGGTTCTGGCCAGTGAGGGATACCCCGAAAATCCCCACCTGGGTCGACCGGTGGTTGTTCGGACACTGGATGACCCGCAGGTCCATCTGTTCTGGGCGGGAATCCGGGAAGAGCAGGACCAGTGGGTCACCTCGGGGGGCCGGGTGGTCACGGTGGTGGCAGAAGGCAAAACACTGGAAGAAGCACGGGATCGGGCCTACACCCATCTCTCCCACGTGCGTTTTGATGGGGCGCAGTGGCGGAGTGACGTGGCCCAGAACATCCCGCTTCAGGTGATGGAATGACCCCACGAGACTGGGTGGTCATCCTGGATTTCGGGTCCCAGTATACCAAGCTGATTGCCCGGCGTATGCGGGAAATCGGGGTTTTTTCCCGCATTGAGGCACCCGACTGGAAACCCGATGGGACATCACCGCTTCCGGGTGCCGTGGTGCTGTCCGGGGGACCCCAGAGCGTGTATGATCCCGCAGCTCCACGTCCGCATCCCTCGCTGTGGTCCTGGGATCTCCCGGTGCTGGGGATCTGCTACGGCATGCAGTGGATGGCGCACGATCTCGGCGGACGTGTGGAAAAATCCCCCGCGCAGGAATACGGTCCCGCAGAACTTCATATTCTGGAAGCCAACGAACTGTTTGCGAATCTTCCCCAGCACTTCCGGGTGTGGATGAGTCATGGGGACCGGGTGGAAGCGCTTCCCCCGGGGTTTGAGGTGCTTGCCGCCACGGAGGACACCCCGATCGCCGCCATGGGGGATACGCAACGCCGGCGGTATGGATTGCAGTTTCACCCTGAAGTCAGCCATACCCAGTTTGGACGACAGATCCTCCAGAATTTCCTCACGCGCGTGGCAGGGATGGAACCCTCCTGGGATCTGGAGGATTTCGTGGGCCGAACGATTGCGTCCATCCGGGAACAGGTGGGAGACCGTGGGGTCATGCTTGCCCTCTCGGGTGGGGTGGATTCGTCGGTTCTCGCAGCGTTGCTTCACCGTGCCATCCCGGATCAGCTGTACGCGGTGTTTGTGGACACGGGGTTGTTAAAATGGGATGAACCGGCACGGATTCGGAAGCTTTTTGGGCATCTCCGCCATTTGACGCTGCTGGACGAACGGGAACGCTTTTTCCGGGTTCTTCAGGGCGTGGTGGATCCGGAAGAAAAACGAAAGCAGATCGGCCACACGTTCATTGAGGTTTTTCGCGCATACGCGCGCCAGCTTCCCGGGAACGTCGCATTCCTTGCACAGGGGACCCTGTATCCCGATGTGATTGAAAGTGGACACTCCCGGGGACCCGCGGAGGTGATCAAATCGCACCACAACGTGGGTGGATTGCCAGAGGAAATTGGGTTTGCGCTGCTGGAACCTTTCCGAGAACTGTTCAAGGACGAGGTGCGGGAGATTGGCAGAATCCTTGGATTGCCGCAGGATGTGCTGGAGCGGCATCCCTTTCCCGGTCCTGGTTTTGCCGTGCGGATCGTGGGAGAGGTCACACCCGAGCGTGTGGCCCGCATTCAGAAAGCCGATCGCATTCTGGAGGAGGAGGCCCGACGGGCGGGAATCTACAGTTCACTGTGGCAGCTGTTCCCGGTGCTGCTTCCCGTACAGAGTGTGGGTGTGATGGGCGATCGGCGCACCTATCAGGACGTGATGGTGTTGCGTGCGGTGGAGAGCACCGACGGCATGACGGCCCGGTGGTCCTATCTCCCTGAAACTTTTCTGGAACGGATTGCCCGCAGATGGACGGGAGAGGTACCCGGGGTGAACCGGGTGGTGCTGGACATCACTTCCAAACCGCCGGCCACCATTGAATGGGAATGAGGAAGGAGGACAGTGCGTGATGAACACGTTGTTTCCAACACAGGAAATCGGTAGCCTGCCCAAGCCTCCGTGGGTGGTAAAAGCCCTGCGTGGGCAGCCCCTGCGCGAGGCGGAACGACAGGATCTGCTTGCCTGGAGCGAACGGGTGGGCCTGATGGAAGAAGGACGGGCCTATCTGGAAAGGCTGGATCGGGGAGAACACACCCGGGACACCATCCGGGATTTTGCGGCGCTTTTTAACCTTCGTTTTCTGGAAACGGCGGGTCTGGACGTGGTGTACGATGGAGAAGCCCGTCGCATTGAGATGTACGAATATCCTGTGCGGCATTCCGATGGATTTACGTTTCTGGGACATGTGCGTTCCTTTGACAACAAGTATTACCGCAAGGCTGCGGCCACCGGTCCGGTACGGGCCCGGGATGCATACCACGTCCAGGAATTTCGCTACAATCTCCAGCATGCCCGACGTCCCCTGAAGGTCCCCGTCACGGGTGCCTATACGCTGGCAGACTGGTCGTTCAATGAGTACTACGAAGCCCGGCTCCGGTCCCGCTATCCCCGGTTGATGGAGCGGAAATACCGGGCCAAGGAAGATCTGACCTATGCCATTGCGGAGGAGATTATTCTTCCCAATCTGGAGGCCCTGGTGGAAGCCGGGGCACGATGGATCCAGATTGATGAGCCCGCGGCGACCACCCACCCGGAAGAGATCTCCATTGTGGTGGAGTCTTTCAACCGCTCGGTTCAGGGGCTCCGGGAAAAGGGTGTAAAGCTGAGCATCCATATCTGTTACAGTGATTACCTTTTGCTCTACCCGCATATCCTGGAGATGGATGTGGACCACCTGGCCCTGGAATTCGCCAACAAGGACAATTTTGAGATCCTGGGAGAATTCTATGCCCGGGGAGAGCGACGCGAAATCGGGCTCGGTGTGGTGGACGTGCACCGCAACCGGGTGGAAACCCCGGAGGAGATCCAGGGACGGGTGGAACGGGCTGTGGAAGCCTATCACGGAATGGCAGAGAAACTCTGGTTGAACCCCGACTGCGGGCTGCGAACCCGTTCGCTCCATGTGGCCTATGAGAAACTCCGGGCCATCACCACGGCGGCCCGGAACCTTCGGAGGCAGGCCTCGTGATGTATCGTGAGTTTCTGGAAGTGCTGTGGGGACAGAAGCCAGGACGTCCCCCGACGAATCTGTATGAGACCGATCAGGCGTTTGTCGCCGAAGTGGCCCTTCCCGGGATTCCCCGGGATGCCATTCATGTGATGCTGGAGGAAGACACCCTGGTGGTGCGAACCGATCCGGTGGATCCGGACGGAGAGCCTCGCCGTTACCACCAGCTGGAGATCTCTCTGGGACCCTTTGAGCTGGAGATCCGGCTTGGACGAACCGTGGATCGGGAGGGCATTCAAACCCGCTATCAGGC
>JALUJC010000369.1 GCA_027053375.1 Caldifarciminota bacterium | reverse complement strand
GCCCAGACCGTAAGCAGCATTTTGCTTGCACTTGCTTTTCTTCCCCTGGGAATGGTCCTTCTGAACGCGCTGGAGCGGATCCCCCCCTGGCTTCTGCTGGGTGCGCCCATCTATGCTTCCGCACGGTGGATGCTGGGTCTTCCTGATCCCGTGCTTATGCTAGAAACAGCCGGCGTCCACCTGCTTCTTTCCTGGGGGTTTATTCGCCTGCTTGCCCGACAATACGGCCGGGGGTTGCAGCCATGAGCCCGCCCGTCCTGGAACTCCGGGGGATCTCCCGCACTTTCCGTCGCCGCTTTCGCCCGCCTGTGCATGCCGTCCGGAATCTAACGCTTTCCGTCCACCACGGGGAAGTTTTTGCGCTCCTCGGACCCAATGGATCCGGGAAAACCACCACATTCCGGATGATCACGTTGCTGCTCCCCCCCGATCAGGGAACCATCCTGTGGAAAGGGAAAGACATCCGTCATCTGGGAGATCCCTATCGAAAATGTTTCGGGTATCTTGCTGCGGATATTGGCGTCTACCCGCGGCTCACTGTCCGTGAGATACTGACCCTTTTCGGAACATTGAATGGCGTTCAGGGCAAAACACTCCAGAAACGGGTGGAAGCATTGCTGGAACGATTTGACCTGCGCCAGGTTGCAGATGAACGTATCCGTGCCCTCTCTACTGGATACCGTCAGCGCACCGCCATCGCCCGCACGCTGGTTCATGATCCCGAGCTGCTTATTCTCGACGAACCCACCCGGGGGCTGGACGTGGCCACCACACACACCGTATATGAAGTGATCCAGGAGGCACGTGCGCAGGGGAAAACGGTCCTGCTTTCCACGCACCTTATGGAAGAAGCGGAAATGCTCAGCGACCGGGTAGGGTTGCTTTATCAGGGGCGTCTCCGCGCTCTGGGAACCGTGGAGGAACTGCGTGCCAGGAGTGGAAAAACCCGCCTTCGGGAAGTCTATCTTTCCTTACTGAAAGACGATGTGGACGTTGAAGCTTCATCCTCTCCCCCATAAGGTATGAATCCGACCGAACAAGGAGTTGAAGATGAAGTGGCCGGAAACTGTGTTTCGTATGTATGACATCCGTGGCATCGCAGGAGAGGAAATCACCCCGGATTTCGCCTATACACTTGGGAGGGTTTTTGCCGGTTATGTGGGGGAACAGGGTATCCAGCTGACCGCGGTCGGCGGGGATGTCCGAACCACCACACCCGAGCTCAAAGATGCGCTGATTGACGGTCTCCTTGCAGGAGGAATGAACGTACTTGATCTCGGAACGGTCCCCACACCCGTGGTGTACTTCAGCCTGTTTGAAAGCGACGCCCAGGCAAGCATCCAGGTGACCGCAAGCCACAACCCGCGCGAATACAACGGGTTTAAAATGAACCTTGGTCCGGGAAGCATTTACGGAAAAGCCATTCAGACCCTCCGGGAGAGAATGGAACAACCGCTTCCTTCTCCCCGGAGCCGCGGCCAACGGTCCAGCTGGGACCCCATTCCCACCTATGTGGAGGTTCTCACGTCCCGGCTGGAAATCCACCAGCCTTTTCACCTGGTGCTGGACACGGGGAACGGTGTGGCCGGCCCCGTCATGCAGGAACTCCTGCGCGCCTATGACCATATCAGGGTGGAAGGGTTGTATCTGGAACCGGACGGACGGTTCCCCAATCATCTTCCCGATCCCACCGTGGTCCGCTATATGAAGGATGCCATCCAGCGTGTGAAAGACGTGGGGGCAGATCTTGGAATCGGCCTGGACGGCGATGGGGACCGCATCGGGGCGGTCACAGGAGACGGG
>JALUJC010000368.1 GCA_027053375.1 Caldifarciminota bacterium | reverse complement strand
GCACACGGTGGTGGTGCTGGAACGGGATGAACAGCCCGGTGGCATCCTGCGGTACGGCATTCCGGAATACCGTCTTCCCAACGCAGTCCTGGACCGCGAGATCCACATGCTCCAGGACATGGGGATTCTGTTTCGAACCGGTGTAACGGTCGGGAAAGAGGTCTCCGTGGAAGACCTGATGCGTGAATATGACGCGGTCTTCCTTGCCATTGGTGCACACAAAGAACGCCTCATGGGAATTCCCGGGGAGGAATACACCCTTTCCGGCCTCTCCTTTCTCCACCAGGTAAGCACGGGGACCTGGAACACGCCGGGGCGGACCCTGGCGGTGATCGGTGGCGGAAATGTGGCCATGGATGTGGCCCGGGTGGCTCGAAGGCTGGGCCTTCAGGTGACGGTTCTCTATCGGCGAACCCGGAAAGAGATGCCCGCCATTGAAGAAGAAATTGAACGCGCGGAGGCGGACGGCATTCCCTTTGAGTTCCTGGTCCAGCCCATTGCGGTGGAGAAAACGCCTCAGGGTCTCCGTGTACGCCTCCAGAAAATGAAACTCGGAGAGAAAGACCGGAGCGGGCGGCCTCGTCCCGTGCCCATTGAAGGCGCCGTGGAGGAACGCACTTTTGATATTGTGGTGCGTGCCATCGGAGAAAAACCCGAATTTCAGTTCCTTCCCGGTGAGGTCCTTGGAGAGGACGGCTGGATCAGGGCAGACAAACACACCGCAGCCACGGCCATCCCCGGGCTGTTTGCAGGCGGAGATCTTGTGGAGGGTCCCTCCCTGGTGGTCAAAGCCATGGCCTGGGCACGAAAAGCTGCCCGCGCCATCGATCACTATCTGAGAACCGGTGAGCTCCCCGCCCGGGAACCCATCCGGAAAACCGCCAGTTTTGCCTTTATCAAAACCCATGCCTTCCTTCCTAAGGATCGCCTGGAAAATCCACCTGTGTACGAAGGGAACGGACACGCTCGTCCCTCCCTTCACGAAGAGGAAGTGCTGACCTGGAAAGAGGACCAGGTTCTGGAGGAAGCCGCACGTTGCTTTGTGTGCGGGACCTGCAACGCCTGCAGCGTGTGTGCCACCTTCTGTCCGGATGCCGCCATCACCATGGCGGATAAACCTGTGATTGACTACGACCACTGTAAAGGCTGTGGGATCTGTGTGGAAGAATGTCCACGGGCGGTGCTGAGCCTTGTGGATGAACGGGTGGAGGTTGCCCTATGAAGACAAAAATCCAGGTGGCAGGAAAATGGAAGGTTCTGACAGGGAACCACACGGTCTCCCATGCGGTGAAACTTGCACGTGTTCAGGTGATTTCCGCCTACCCCATCACCCCGCAAACCCACATCGTGGAACTGCTCTCCGAAATGGTGGCTTCCGGTGAGCTGGATGCACGCTTTATTACCGTGGAATCCGAGCACTCGGCCATGGCTGCCTGTATCGGTGCAGCCGTCGGCGGTGTGCGGACCTTTACCGCCACTTCCGCCCAGGGACTCGCACTGATGCACGAACTGCTACACTGGGCAGCCGGTGCACGGCTTCCCATCGTCATGGTGGATGTGAACCGTGCGATGGCACCGCCCTGGTCCATCTGGACGGATCAGAACGATTCGCTTTCCCAGCGGGACACAGGCTGGATGCAGGTGTACGCGGAATCCAACCAGGAAGTGCTGGACCTGATTCTTCAGGCGTACCGGGTCTCGGAACGCGTGCTGCTGCCCACCATGGTGGTGCTGGATGCCTTTGTTCTTTCTCACACTGCGGAACCGGTATATCTCTACGATCAGGATCCCGTGGACGCTTTTCTGCCGCCTTTTGACTATCCCTACAAGCTGGATCTGGAAGATCCCCGTTCCGTGGGTAACCTGGCGGACCCATCCCTCTATTTCGAGATGAAGGTCCGCCAGGAACGTGCCATGCAGGAAGCCCGCACGGTGTGGAATGAAGTGGGCCAGGCCTTTGGCGAACACTTCGGCCGCCTGTATGAGCCGGTGGAGTCCTACCGAACCGAAGACGCAGAAACCATTCTTGTGGCGGTCGGGGCCACCACCACCGTTCGGGTGGCGGTGGATCGACTTCGTGAAAAGGGTGAAAAAGTGGGACTGGTCAAAATCCGCCTGTTCCGTCCCTTCCCCTTTGAAGAGATCCGGAATGCGCTTGCAGGCGCACAGCGTGTGGTGGTGCTGGACCGCAACATCTCTTTCGGTCACCACGGCATCTTCTATCAGGAAATCAAATCTGCCCTGTACGGCCAGCATCCCGAACCCGAACTCTATGGCACCGTGATCGGCCTCGGCGGACGCGAAGTCACCGTGGACACCATCCTGGAAATCTATGGAAAACTGGATCACTGGGATCCCCGGGATCCCCTGCCCCACTTCGTGGGTGCACGCATGAGGGAGGAAACAGCATGAGCACGCACACCACCCAGCTCACCTTTGGCCTTCTGGACCGGATCGGGAAGGATGAATGGATGGAACCGGGTCACGTGGCCTGTCAGGGTTGCGGCGCCACACTGGCCATGCGCCTGGCCCTGAAAGCCCTGGGAAACCGCACCGTCGTTACCATTCCCGCATGTTGCTGGACGGTGATTGATGGACCCTTTCCCCAGCACGCGCTCCAGATCCCTCTCTTCCACACAGCCTTTGAAACAGCCGCCATTGCAGCCACAGGCATCCGCGCCGCAATGCGCATGCGAGGCATTGAAGATGTGACCGTAATGGCCTGGGCAGGGGACGGTGGGACCTATGACATCGGTCTTCAGGCACTTTCCGGGGCTGCGGAACGGAACGAAGACGTGCTATACGCGGTCTACGACAACGAGGCCTACATGAACACAGGCATCCAGCGCAGCGGATCCACACCGGTGGGGGCCTGGACCACCACCACCCCGGACGGCGCACGAAGGAATGTGCTGAAAAAGGACATCGTGGCCATCCTGGCGGCGCACCGGGTTCCCTATATCGCCACCGTGTCCCCGGCGTATCCCGAGGACTTCGTGCGGAAATTCCAGAAAGCCCGGGAAATTAAAGGCTTTCGCTTCATCCAGATCCTCTCTCCCTGCCCCCCGGGATGGAAGTTCGCCGCGGAGAAAACAGTGCACATGGCCCGACTGGCTGTGGAAAGCCTGGTCTTCCCGCTTCTGGAGATTGAGAACGGAACCCGGGTCACGGTGAACTACCGACCCGCAAACCCGCGCCCGGTGAAAGAATACCTCAAAGCGCAGGGGCGGTTCCGCCATGTGGACGACGATCTTGCAGCAGAAATTGAACGCCAGATCCTGGAACGCTGGGAGGGGTTCCTGAAACAGCACCGGGACACCCACGGAACCGACCAGAACATTCCTGAGAGGATACGATAAAGGCTTCTGAACCCGCCACGCGGGGTTCGCGTTTTAAACCTCAGGGAGAACCCCGGTGTGGCGGGTTTCTGTATTTTCCAAGGAGATCCTCCAGGGGGTGGGGAAATCCAGGGAGGAAAACCTGGAGAACACGTGTTGACTTCGGTCAACCAAAACCCCAAAGGAGGTTCACATGATCTCTTCCCCTCTCCTTGAGGCGTTCCTCCTCGTCGGGATTTCCGGGACAGGGCTCCCCGTCGTTCCTCGTCCCATTGCCCCGATGACTTTTCAGGTGGACCGGGTGGTGGACACCTTTACCCATGGCATTGACACCACCTTCTGGACCATCCTGGATCAAAACCAGGACGGATATTCCTGGGACACCTCCTATTACAACCGTCTATCCATCTGGCCCAATCCACCGGGAGCAGAGTACGATGACGACGACAACTACTGGGCACAACCCGGCGCGGAAGGGCTGATCAGCGCCCCTCTTGACATGACCGGCTATTCTGCCGGTGACCGTGTTTTCGCTCAGTTTCTGTCCATTTTCCAATCCACCGGCAATCTGGGAGAATACATCACTTTTGCCGTCCAGGCATGGTCCGGTGGGCAATGGGGAAACTGGGACACCCTGTGGGGCGTGATCAACCGGAACGATTCCGGCATTGTACGGGTCAGCCTCGCCCATCTCGCAGGTGCGGACAGCATCCGTATGGCCTTTACCTACACGGATACCGCCGGGATCTATGGTTTTGGATGGGGGATTGACGACATCTTCCTGGGACACGAATCGCCCTATCCCTCCCAGCTGAGCGAAGATTTTGAAACAAGTTGCGGCACGGCCGCACCTCCCGGCTGGTCTGTGGTGGATTCCAATCACGACGGACACTCCTGGTGGGTGGGCACCACACCCGGTGTGACCGTCCCATCCAGTGGATCCTGTTTTGCCTACTACCGTGACGACTATGGCACCAGCACCCCTGCAGGAGAGGACTGGCTTCTTTCACCGGTGGTCTCCCTTGCGGGAAAAGCCAGTTTTGCGTTTTCCTATGACATCGGGATTAACTTCAGCAGCCCGGTCAACGAATCTGTCTTTGTAAAGCTGCGCATCCACGATGGCATCTCCTGGGGACCCTGGCAGAACATCGTACGCTATGGCGGGAACGACATCTCCACCCACGTGGATCTGGATTTGAGTGGCGTGCTCCCAGCAGAAAGTGCCCAGGTGGCTTTTGTGTACGCGGATTACGACGGTGGGTACCACCGGGCCGTAGGCGTGGACAATGTGGTGATCACCGCCATTGACACCTTTGATGTGGATGTGGCCACCACGGGCATCCAGCCCGTCACGGATACCACGATTCCCCGTGTTTTCACCCCCATCGTCATCACAAAAAACACCGGGCGAACCCAGCAGTCCTACAAGGTCCATTTTTCCATAGAAGACACTCTGAGCACCGTGCTTATGGAGGACTCCGCCACCCTGGTCTTCCGCAACCCGGGGCAGGTGGACACCACCCTTTTCCCATCCGTTTCCCTTCCCGCGGGGATCCGCGTGATCCGAAAAGCATGGACCTCCCTCAGCACAGATGCTTTTTCTTTCAACGATACCCTCAAAGACACCCTCACAACCGCTGCGGTTGTGGACCTCCAGGTGAACAGCATTCAGGGATATGCTTACGGCGATCCGGCGCTTCCCACAACGTTCTCTGTGGTCCTGCACAATCTGACGGACACCCTTCTCACCGGAACCCTCGTGGGTCTCACCATCACAGACCTCACCGCCGGCAGCACCCGGGTTTACCAGGACACGACGATTCAGGATACGATATACCCTTATGCAACCACAACCCTGTTTTTCCCACCCTTCCAGCCTCCGGATCTGGACCACGACTATTTGTTGCGGGCAAACCTGCTGCAAAATGACGACAATCCAGCCAACGACACGGCGACAGCAACCTTCAGCACCCATCTTGCGCCCTTTGGGGAGGTGCTGGCACATTTCCCATCACCCTTTTCCCCAAAAACCACGTCGGGCGTGGCGGATATCACCTTCCGAACGGACCAGCAAAAGCTTTATCTTTTGCGCGCGACCTATCCGGGTGAAGTCTGGGCTTTTCAACCCGAAACCCAGCAGTTTTCTCTCGCTTTCAACACCACACCACGACAAATGGGCGTTCAGGAGGAAAGCCGGGCCATCACCTGGTGGCCGGATCATGCCCATTTCTGGATCGTCCAGGAAGGGCTGGACACCTCCGGGCAGCGGCTTTATCTCACAGCGGTGGAATATGACACCACTGGAACCCCCACCGGGGGACAGCTGAACCTGGACAGCCTTCTTCTGCACCCCCAGCGCATTGTATCCATGGGAACCTATCCCCGGACCCAGACACAGGGAGGCCTGGAAGGAGGGGACCTCCTGATCCTGGGGAACGACAGTGCGGGAATCCGTACACGCTGGACCCTCCATCTTCAACCCCTTCAGCTGGTGGAAGCCCGGCCCACCCCTGACAGTTTCAACGCCTTCGCCTATCTGGCGCGCGGTGTGAACTGGACGCTCTATGCTTTCAACAGGTACCATCAGAACACCCTGCTCTTTCTCGTGGATTCCTCAGGAACCCCTCTTGATACAACCTCTCTGCCCACTTACTTCGTAGCTTCCGCGCTTGCGTTCTGGGAAAGATCTGCAGAAATCGGTGTACCTGGCGCCCACATGAAAGCCCTGGTCACGGACAATTATGACGTGTATGTCCTCTCTCTGGGACATACCTGGGATGTGGTGGGAATCTCCGAATCTCCTCCTGCTCCGGAAGGACCCCTTCCAGGCATCCAGGTGATTCACAGAGGAGACCGGCTACATCTTCCTTTTTCCTTCCACCGTACGGGCAGACTTTCTGTGGATCTGTATGACGCGATGGGCCGTCATGTGGCACAGCTCTTCAAAGGACAGGCGATACAGGGCAAGCAGCG
>JALUJC010000367.1 GCA_027053375.1 Caldifarciminota bacterium | reverse complement strand
GCCCACCGGAACTCCTTATCGCATGGAAATGCTGGATGCACTGGGAAGGGTCCGGTGGGCGCGAAAGGGGAAGGTCCACGGCGACCTGCTCCAGCTGAGCCTCCCGGCCATGCATGGCGGGGTGTATTTCCTCCGCCTGAACAGTCCGCGTGGTTCCGCCACCAGGAGGGTGATCTATGCTCCGTAAAGGACTGCTTGCAGGAGGGTTGCTTCTGGCGCTGGGATCGGTGGGATGCGGCGTGGGTGTGGTGGATTCCGGCTATGTGGGGGTCTGGAAAACGTTCGGGAAAATCAACATGAAGGAAACAGGGGATGGTTTTGTCGGGCTGTATTTCCCTGCCATCACCCAGCTGATCACCGTGCCCGTGCATGACGTGGCGCTGCATTTCACTTCAGACGTCCAGACCGAGGGGCGGGAGAAACCCATTGATGTGCTCACCCAGGATGGGCTCCCCATCATTGTGGAACTCACGGTGATCTACCGGGTGAAACGGGACAGCGCGGCTGAACTCTATGTCCAGTACGCGGGAGACTGGGAGGCCAACTTCCTGCGCCCCACGGTGCGCTCAGCGGTTCGCAATGTGGCCAGCCACTTTGAAGCCGTGGATTTCTACTCCAAGCGTCAGGAAGTGGAAGCGTCCATTGACCGTGAGATTCGGGAAGCCGTCTCAAAGAAAAACCCCAAACTGGAAATCGTGGATGTTCGCGTGCGGCAGCTGAAGCTTCCCCAGGACTTCGTGCGTTCCATTGAGTCCAAACTGGTGGCCCAGCAGGAAGCCGAAAAGATGGAGTTTGTCCTGGACAAAGAGCGCCGGGAAGCGGAACGAAAGAAAATTGAAGCCCAGGGGATCGCAGATGCACAGAAAATCATCCGGGCTTCCCTGTCCAGAGAGTATCTTCAGTGGTATTACATTGAACGCCTGAAAGAAGTTCTGGCCAGCAAAAACAACACGGTAATCATCATGCCCTTTGATCAGTCGTTGATCCCCATGATCAACATTCCGGGAAGAAAATAAACAGGAGGTGTTTCCTTGAAAGTGACCTTGAGTGTCATCAAAGCCGACATCGGTGGATACGTGGGACACTCTGGTATGCATCCCCGGCTGATGGAAATCGCCGAGGAGGCACTCCGGAAAGCCAAAGATGATGGGGTCCTGCTGGACTATGTGGTGATGCGGGTGGGGGATGACCTTGAGCTCCTGATGACCCACGAGAAAGGTCTGGACAGCGGGGAAATCCACAAACTGGCCTGGGATACGTTCATGGAGTGTACCGAGGAGGCCCGCCGCCTCAAACTCTATGGCGCAGGGCAGGACCTCCTGGCAGACACCTTTTCGGGCAACGTGAAGGGGATGGGCCCCGGCGCTGCAGAAATTGAATTTGAAGAGCGTCCCTCCGAGCCTTTCGTGGTCTTTATGGCGGACAAAACCTCTCCCGGCGCATGGAACCTGGCACTCTACAAGATGTTTGCGGATCCCTTCAACACGCCAGGGCTCGTGATTGATCCGAGTATGCGGGAGGGCTTCATCTTTGAGATCCTGGATCTCCACAATAATCGTGTGGTGAGTCTGAAGGCTCCGGAGGAGAGCTATGCCCTGCTTGCCCTCATCGGTGCCCCGGAGGAATACACCATCCGTCGTGTAATCCGGGCCAAAGATAACGAAGTGGCTGCCGTGAGTTCCACGCAGCGCCTCTCGCTGATTGCCGGCCGGTATATCGGGAAAGATGACCCCGTCCTGATTGTTCGCTCCCAGTCCGGCTTTCCCGCCATCGGGGAGATTCTTGAGCCTTTCGCCAATCCCTATATC
>JALUJC010000366.1 GCA_027053375.1 Caldifarciminota bacterium | reverse complement strand
GGGCAAACCTTAACCCTGATCCATGTCAACGATACCCATCACCATCTTTACCCCACCGACATGGCGGCAGGATACGCAAGGTTCGCCTATCTCGTAGATTCCCTTCGCATCGCCAACCCCACCCATCTCCTGCTTCACGCAGGGGACATCTCTGTGGGAGACCTCGCATTCTCCCATGACACGCTCCCCGGACGCGCTGAGTTCCTGCTGATGAAACAACTGGGATTTGACCATGTCACCCTGGGCAACCACGAACTGGACCTCGGGGAGGATCACCTGGAAGCCCTGCTTCAGTGGGTGGGCTGGCCGGACAGCACCACCACCCTGCTGACCGCGAACATGCAGTTCGGAACCCACCCCGTGGGGAGCCGGTATGTTCCCTGGGATACCATCCGTGTGCAGGGGCACCTTCTGGGCATCTTCGGCCTTACCACGGAGATGCCCACCAACATCCTGCCGGAGACCGGCGATTCCATCGCTGCCACAGACCCCGTACAGGCCGCACAGAGCGTGGTCCAGACCCTGCAGACGCTGGGTGCCGAGCGGATTCTTCTGCTTTCTCACCTCGGTGTGGATCAGGATACCGCCCTTGCTGCCCAGGTACCCGGCATTGACCTCATCATCGGCGGACATTCACACACACGGCTGGACCAGCCCCTGACCGTGCAGCAACCCACAGGCGACACCACCTATGTGGTTCAGGCCGGCTCCTGGCTTCGCTGGGTGGGAGTGACCCGGGTGGATCTTTCCGGTACGGGACCTTTTCTGCAGGTCTATACCCTGATTCCAGTGGACAGCGGCACCGTGGATTCCACTGTGCAAACCTTTATGGACAGCCTGCAGGGGGTCATCCAGGGAGTGTACGGCGTGGATCCCTACACCGAGGTGCTCGCCACGGCGCTGGACACCCTGGACACGGACCTTGTGCCCTGGTCCACCACGCAGGATGTGCCTCTGGGGAATCTGGTGGCCGACGCCCTGCAGGACACCCTTCAGGCCCTGGGCACCCAGGCTTCCCTGATTCCCATGATGCTGCTTTCGGACCCCCTCCTTCCGGGTCCCGTCACACGTGCGGAACTTTTCCGTGCATCCCCTTATGGCTACGATCCCCTTTCCCATCTGGATTCCCGGCTCGCCGTGGTCTCCCTGCGCGGCGAAAGCCTGCGGGTGGCCCTTCGCCTGGCCATTGTGATGGGTTATCCCGATATGCTCGCCCAGGTCTCCGGCATGCACTATGTGTTTACCCGCCCGGCCAACCCCTTTCTGACCACCCTGGATACCCTGATGATCCAGAACACCCTCATCATGCCTGGAGACACCCAGCTCTACACTGTGGGAATGGATCTGTGGACGCTGTACGGCATCACCCGGCTGATGGGGGTGCCCGTTCACACCGTGGACACACTGACGCTGACCGTCGCCGGTGCCCTTTATCGCTATGCTTCCCTGTATCCCACCCTTCAGGCCACGGTGGAAGGCCGCATCCGCCGCCGGGTCACCGCAGTGAGCGAATCCCCCCCTCCCGCCCGCATTTCCCTGCCCCTTGCGTTGCATGTTTCCCAGGGAATGCTTGAGCTTCAGAACCTCACCGCCCGACCCCTGCCGGTGGCGCTTTACCGCGTGGACGGTCGGCGCGTTCGCGCTCAGCGTCTTGTTCATCGCGTCCACTGGACGCTCCCTTCCGGGCTCTACCTCCTCTCCAGATCCGGGACACCCATGCCCCCGCGTTCACCAGGGTGTGGATTCCATGACAGCGCTTTTCCTGCTTTTCACAGGTCTTCTGTCTTTGCTTCCGGCCCGGGTGGAGGTACACCCCAACGGTG
>JALUJC010000365.1 GCA_027053375.1 Caldifarciminota bacterium | reverse complement strand
GCCTGGTGTGATGGATCTCCATGGTACGGGCATCAATATAGGGTTCCAGCGCATCATAGGGATACGGCAGTTCAGGCAGTGTATGGGACATCCTTTCCCTCCTTGTTGGTGTATGCACAATCTTGACTTATGCACTCCAATTTTATCGGAGATCCAGAGTTCTGTCAATCCACTCAGGTGCATGGATTCAAGAAACCCTTAAAGCGGAATGTCGTCCTGGAGAAACCGGGTGCTCAGACCCAGGGCCTTCATCCGTTCTGCAAGTGCCCACAGGCCCAATCGTTCGGTGGCGTAGTGTCCCAGAAAGAGGCCGTGGACGCCCAGTTCACGGAAACGGGCGAAGGCACTGTACCGGGGTTCTCCTGTAATAAAAGCATCCACTCTTTCCCGCAAAGCTTCGTCAAAAGCGAGAAGTCCCGATCCGGACACATAGGCAACCCGCCGGATGCGAGGAGGACCAAAGGGCCACCGATGCAGCACGTTCAGAGAGAGCCGTTCCTCAAGCTCTCCACAGAGCGCATCAAGGTCCCGTGGAGGATCGAGTTCGGCGATGCGTCCAATATCCGCTGCAAAGGGACGTGCATCCCACCCCAATCTCTGCATGGCAACGGCATTGTGCCCGATCTCCGGGTGTGCATCCAGGGGGAGGTGGACCGCATAGAGGGCGATATCCGATCGCATAAGCGCACGCAACCGGAGATACAGATCTCGACGGGGAAGAACGGCCTGTCCCTTCCAGTATAACCCGTGGTGGACCACCAGGAGGTGAACCCCTGTCCGCGCTGCTTCTTCAATCACCTTCAGGGTGGGATCCACCGCAAGGCCTACCACTCCGACGCGTCCGGAGTTTTCCACCTGCAACCCGTTCAGCGAAGCATCCGGGATCGGTGCTTTCCAGAAGGAAAAAAGGTCATCCAGCCAGTGAACCACTTCTTCCAGCGTATGCATACAGGAATTGTAGATCACACCCCCGGGGACGTCAACGATCATCTTCATGAATCGGGATTTCCGCAATCCGTGGCGTCCGATTGCCCCCATGTTCGCCTTTCATCTCCCTGCCACATCCCCAACCACCGAAGTTCCTCACCCGGAGGAGAAAGCGGTGTAAAGCGATAACCCAGCTCCAGAAGCCAGCGATATTCTTTTCTCTGGACCACCCGTTCCGGAAAATCATGGAAAGCCACAATCAACCATGGTCGACAGCGCTGTAGAATCCGCCGTGCCCCCTGAAGGACATCCCATTCCGCTCCCTCCACATCCAGTTTGATTCCCTCCACACAGGATCCCTCCAGCAGGTCGTCCAGCGTCCAGACCGGAACTTCCAGCGAACCTGCCGGGTCCAGCCGTCCCTGCATATCAAGACGGGCCCTTGCACGTCCCACCTGTGCCCCCAGTGCACCGCGTACAACCCGCACGCGCCGATCCAGGCCATACAGCTGGAGATTCCTTTCCAGAAGAGAAAGCATCCTCGGGTCAAACTCCACGGCCATCACCCAACCCTCCGCACCCACACGTACGGCAAAATGCAGGGTGTGATACCCCAGGTGGGCACCGGCATCCACGATTCGCATGCCCGGTTGTACATGTTTCTGGATCCAGGCACTCACATCCGGTTCATACATCCCCAGCATCATGGCACGATGACGCCGCGGTATGAGCCACAACCTCCGTCCTCCCCACGGGGTTCGCGCAGGGACGCACCCCGCACGATCCGGGAACAACCATTTCGGGAACACCCAACGCATGATCCTGCGCCCCCACCGATGGAGCGCGTACCGCTTTCGTGGATGTGCGAATCCTTCCATACACGAATTGTACACCTGCA
>JALUJC010000364.1 GCA_027053375.1 Caldifarciminota bacterium | reverse complement strand
CCGATCCGGGACGGAACGCAAGGGGGTAAAGATGAAGCCAGAGATACCGCAGGGTATCCGGAGAGCGGTTCCCATAGCGCAGGGTCTCATGGACGGTCAGGGTACGGGTGGTGGGTTCCAGCGAAGCGGAGATATGGTACGCCACAGATTGCATCCATCCAGCAAGAAAGAGTGCCCAGATCTGCATGTGCGGAGTATACCCCATGCCCGACGAACGGTTTTTTACCTGATTGTCGGAAATCCAGAAATCCCCTTGAAGAAACGGGGCGGAACATGTACCTTTTCCGCGGATGCTTCAGGCGCTGAAACTGCTGTATCGACGCTCTCGAACCCCACGGTGGCGCTGGACGTGGCTTCTGGCGGCAGCCGGGGTGTATGCGGGCACGCGCATGTTTCCCTGGCCCGGTGCCACCCCTCTCCAGGTGCGCACCCTTGCGGTGTTTGCGGTGGCGGCTTTTCTCTGGGGAACCTATACGCTTCCCCTGGCGGTGACCGGGCTGGTGGTGCTGTTTCTGCTTCCAATCACGGGTGTGATGACCCGGGAAGCGACCTATGCGTATTTTGGAAATCACGCAGTATTCTTTATTCTGGGGGCTTTCATCCTGACCAGCCCGGTGATGCGCAGCGGGTTGAGTGTTCGGGTTGCACTGGCGGTGCTGGATCGCATCGGGGTTCGTCCGCGGCGTCTTGTGCTTGCCCTGTTCTGGTTGTCCGGGATCCTTTCCTTCCTGATGAGTGAGCATGCGGTGGTGGTGATGCTTTTCCCGATTGTGCTCACCCTGATCCATGCCATGGAACTTCCCCCGGGGCATCCCCTGGCAGGACGGTTGCTCCTTGCGCTGGCGTGGGGAGCGGTCATCGGGGGAACGGCTACGCTGTTAGGGGGCGCACGGGCCCCCCTGGCACTGGGGATTCTGGAAAAGAGCACGGGGACCTCCATCGGGTTTCTTTCATGGGCGGTATGGGCCACCCCATCGGCACTGATGCTCCTGTTGGTGGGGAGCATCCTGCTGATCCGGCGGTTCCCCACGTTGACGCGGGAGGCCATGAAGCGGGCGCACAGCTATCTTCACCGACGCAAGCAGGAACTGGGGCCACCCACCCTGCGAGAACAGGTCACCGGCGCCATTCTCCTCTGTACGATTTTCCTGTGGATCACGGTGGGAGACCGGTGGGGACTGGACACGGTGGCTTTCCTGGGGGTCCTGCTTGCCTTTCTGACCGGGGTGGCACGCTGGGTTGAAGTGGAGGAGGACGTCAACTGGGGCATCTTTATCCTCTACGGAAGCGCCATCTCCCTGAGTGCGGCCCTGGAACAAACGGGAACTGCCAGTTATCTGGTGCGTACCCTGTTTCGTCTTCCTCTTCCCGAAGCCTTTCTGCCGATTCTGCTGATTGGCCTGGCCATGGTGCTCACGGAGATGATGAGCAACGCCGCAGCGGTGGCGGTGCTGATGCCCATGGCGCTGGCGCTGGCGCAGCACAGGATGTGGGACCCCCGCTGGGTGACCCTGTCGGTGGCGGTACCCGCCGGTCTGGCCTTCCTGCTTCCTGTGAGCACGCCCGCCCTTGCCATCATTCTGGGAAGCGGATACCTTCGCCCCATGCAGATTCTGCGCGAGGGGCTGGTGCTGAAACTGTGGAGTTTCGTGCTGTTTCTGGTCTCGGTGTTTTTGATCTGGCCCCATCTGGGACTGGAGGTTCATCCATGAAGGCGCCGCTGACCCTGGTGCTGACGTCGGTGTACCATCAACAACGCGGGCTGGACGCGCTGTTGCGCGCCCACCAGGAGGAACCGGAACGTCCCATCCGCATCTGGTTTTTTGTGGATGAAGCGTGGGTGGATTACCTGCTGAGCCGGATTCTGGACCAGGGATGGCTGGGGCGGGGGTCCCTGGACGCTGTGCGGCAGGAACTGGAACGGGGCTACCTTCACATGGCACAGGATGTGCTGGATCAGCTCAAAAAGCGTGAGGAAATCCGTGCACTGAACCCCGAAATGGAGATCCGGGAAGGGCGCCTCGGCGAGGTGCTGCTTTCGGAGTCCGGCTGCCGATGGATCGTATCCGGGGAACGGGGGTATCTGGAACGCTTCAGCCCGGGACTCTCTTTTGTGGAATGGGTGGCGGAGGGGGAGGAGACCTGAGGGAAAAGGCTACGGATAACGGGCAACCACCTGAAAGTTCTGATACTCAAAGAGCCGGCGTCCCAGCAAACGCTCGCTCCAGTCTGCGAAAATCCGCTGCAATCGCCGGCGAAGGGTGGGAGGACGGAGATCGGGGTGATACTCCCAGGAACAGGCCTGCAAATAGGCCTCCATCACACGGGGATGACGCCCATGGAAGATCTGCAACCCCCGGGGATTCTGATAGACCCGGCGTGCCGGTGGATCGGGATCCGTGGGTTCCGGGAGGTCTTCTCTGAGACCGCGTACATGCTGCATCTGAAACAATTTGCGCAGCATCTGACGTGGTGGGAGCATCCATCCGTAGTGATGAATCCAGGCATCCAGCAGCACCACCCGGAGTTTTCTTCCCTGCCGGCGAAAACCCTGAGCGTCCTTCCAGGCACGGATGTCCGGAAGTTTGCGTAAAATGCGCACCTCCCGGGGATACCATCCATATCCGTGAAAAAAATAGCGTGGACTTCCATAAAAGTGGCGATAGTGCAGCGCCATCCCCTCCACACGATGGTCTTTCAGGAAGCGCTTCAGCGCACCCCGGATCACGGGGTAGGACGTCTCAGGGATCACTTCATCCGCCTGGAGGTACACACACCAGTCCCCTTCACAGGCGCCATAGCCCAGATCGGTGTAGTGGGCGTAATACGTCGCACCCTTCAGATCCACAGCGGGGACCCGGAGCAGGCGCAGACGGGAATCTCCCAGGCTTTCCACAACCTTCTCCGTTCCGTCTTCCGATGGTGGAAGCACCACGATCAGCTCATCCACCAGGGGGAGCAGGCTCCGCAGGCTTTCCCGGAAGGGATACCCCGTTCGCACCACATTCTGAAGGAAGGTAAACCCGCTGACACGCATCCTCACTGTCCGGTGGCTTCGCGCCGTGCGACCCAGTGCCACAGAGAGGGTGCGTCTCCCGCTGGCCGTTCCGTCTGGCTGGAGGAAACTGCCCCGGACTGTGGACGGGTAAAAAGCGTAAACGCCACTGTCTCCAGCGGATCCTCCCTGTCCTGAGAAAAGTGCATCTCCTGAAGATCCGGGTGCTCCTCCAGAAAACGCGTGGACAGATCGCCCCGTCGGAATGCGGGATGCTGAATCAGTTTCAACAGGAAGGGGAGGGTGGTTTCCACCCCGAGGATCCAGGTCTCCTCCAGCGCGATACGCAGCCGTTCAAGGCTTTCTTCTCGATTCTGTCCCCAGACGATGATTTTGGAGAGCAGGGGATCGTAGAGGGAAGGGACGGTATAGCCGGCATAGATGCCGCTGTCCACCCGGACAAAAGGCCCCGAGGGCTCTCGAAGGAAACGGATCATTCCTGGAGAAGGAAGAAAGCCCATAAAGGGATCTTCAGCATATATACGGGCTTCCACGGCATGCCCGCGTGGTTCCAGTGTATCCTGCGAGAAAGGCAGGGCTTCACCTTGGGCAATGCGCACCTGCCACTCCACAAGATCCAGCCCTGTGATCCATTCTGTGACCGGATGCTCCACCTGAAGGCGGGCGTTGACCTCAATAAAGTAAAAAGCCCCGTCCTCCGCCAGCAGAAACTCCACAGTGCCTGCGTTCACATAGCCCACTTCCTTCGCCAGACGCCGGGCGGCCTCACCCATTTCCTCCCGCAACCCTGGGGTGAGTGCAGGCGAGGGCGATTCCTCCACGAGTTTCTGGTGCCGGCGCTGGATGGAGCATTCCCGTTCAAAAAGATGAAGCACATTCCCGTGCTGGTCGGCAAGGATCTGAAACTCCACATGGCGGGGACGTTTCAGATATTTCTCCACATACAGTCCCGGATCCCCAAAGGCATTCCGGGCTTCCTCCCGGGCAAGACGGAAGGCGGAAGGCAACGCTTCCGGGCGCTCCACCAGGCGCATCCCCTTTCCTCCCCCACCCATGGAGGCTTTGAGCAGAAGGGGATAGCCGGTTTTCTCCGCCCAGTGCTGGACCTCCTCCAGCGTATACAGGGCTTCCGGGCTGCCCGGGATCACCGGGACATCGGCAGATCGCGCAAGCTGTTTGGCTTTGACCTTATCCCCCAGGGCCTCCATGGTCTCCGCGCGCGGCCCGATAAAGATCAACCCGGCCGACTCCACCGCACGGGCAAAGGCCGGGTTTTCCGAGAGAAACCCATAGCCCGGATGAATGGCATCCACCCCGTGACGTTTCGCGATCTCCAGAATCTGCTCCATGTGGAGATAGGTCTCTCCCACGGTCTCGCCTTCCAGTTCGGCCACCTCATCCGCCAGAAGGGCGTGCAGCGCCATCCGGTCGGGCGGTGCGGCCAGCGCCACCGACTGGATCCCCATCCGGCGAAAGGTCCGGATCAGGCGAACGGCAATCTCTCCCCGGTTGGCGATCAGAATTTTTCGGATCCTCATCTCACTGTCTCTCATAATGAAACACATCCACGGTGTCCCCGGCCAGGTTCAGAAACACCCCCTGGAAGGAAAGGGGCGGGGAATAATGCAGCAGCACCACACCCTCTTCAGGAGACCGTGCCTTCACCCAGTCCGCATAAGGGATCCGGAGAGGTTCCAGCACGTCCCGGTGCATGGAGGATCCCGCCCGACCGTTGATGATCTGAACCAGCGGGAACCGCGGTCCGGGAATTTCCAGCCGAACGTACTGGTGCTCATGCCCCACAAAGACAAAAGGAACCCTGAATCGCTGCAACAGATGCAGAAAGCGGTCCCGATCCTCTGGATGGCGGTCCAGAGAATACCCGAGATGACTTCCACCCGGGAAAAGGGGTTCATGAAAAGCCACCAGCGGGATCCTTCCCCGGTAGCGTGCGTCCTGCAGCACCTGTTCCAGCCATTTTGCCTGACGTTCATCCAGACGGCTGGAGGGTGACTTCCGACCTTTCCGATCAAACCGGTAGTCCACGTTGACGTGGACAATGCGCAGCACGCCCCAGTCCAGGTAATAAACATTTTCCCGGTAGGGCGGGGCACCCTTTTCCGCCTCCGGTCCGTTCTCCGGAAGGATGAAAAAGCGGGCAAACCAGTTTTCCGCAGCGTTGGGAGGCGGGGGATCCACAGAGGCGCGACGATCCAGCACGATCATGGGCGCTGTGGCATCATGGTTCCCCATGCCCGGGAGAAGCGGAATCATGGCGGATACGGGCTCCGTCGCCTGCAGGAAGGTCTCGTACTGAAGCCGCACCGACACGGTGTCCTCGGTATAGCCGTACACCAGATCGCCGGGCATCAGGAGAAACGCTGCGCCCCTGCGAAAGGCCAGGCGCACCTCCCGACCCAGCACCGGCACGTTGATGCGGTTCACCCAGGCCATGGACTCGGGATGGAGGTATCCCGAACGGTCGTCGGCCATCATGGCAAAGGTGACGGGCTCTGCCGTGCCGGGGGGAGGCACCCTGCGGAGGGCATACCAGGGTGTGCAGGAAGTCTCCTGTTTGCCCCAGCACACCCGATACCGGACAGGCGCACCGGGCACACCCCTGGGCGCGCGAACCCGCATCCAGTCTGTTCGTTCAGGGTCCTGAGAAAAGGGAAGTCGGTGGGATCTCCCCACTTCCTCCCAGATCAGTTCAAAAGGTCCGGGGCGGGTGGGACGAATCCGCACCCAGAGCGTCCCCGGGGCCGTCACAAAAAGATAGGGCCCCAGATCCAGGGTGGGCACCAGGGCAGGCCCCTGATCGGTGGATTTCACCTGAAAGGCATAAACCCGGGAATACAGCACATCGCCTTTCTCGGTCACACTGCGAACCTGAAAGCGGTAGCGGACCCCGGCCTGGATGTCGCGCAGGACCAGGCGATGTTCCCGGGAGAGGAGGTTTTTCCTGTCCCAGACCTCATAGGCAAAATCCGTACGCTCCGGCAGATAGGACCGGGTGGGAGGTGTGGAATCGGCCGGTTCGTAATACACGGTCGCTCTGCGCGAGGGGATCGCGGTTTGCCACACCACCACCACACTGTCCCGTTCCACCTGAACCTGAGGCAGGATCCACAGATCTCCAATCAAACCCAAAAGAAAAAGCCAGGCCATCATGCACCTCCCTGCTTGGCAAAGGCAAGGATACAGAGCACGCAGGGGAGCATCAAGACAGGGTGTAGCGTTACAATAGAACCTGACCCACCTGAGGGAGTGAGGGATTATGCGGAGGAGATATGGGGGTGGGTTGAAAGGACGGCGGAGGAAGCAAAAAAATCCCCCCTGAGATGGTATCCACCAAAC
>JALUJC010000363.1 GCA_027053375.1 Caldifarciminota bacterium | reverse complement strand
ACGTGCGCTTGTCCGATTGGGTTCAGCGGAATCTGTACGTGTATTGATGGTTTTGTCTAAAGTAAACGGTTTAAAGGGGTTAGGCGACGTTGAGGGTGCTTTTATTGAGGCATTGAATAGGTTTATGAAAGGGTTGTCGCAGATCAAAGATAGGAGAATGCTCACAGAGTGTGTGAAACTCCTTTACGAAAAGCGAAATAATGGTAAGAATGAACATGAAAAATCAGGACTTATTGCAGAGTTGACAGCGTACATTGACGCGCTTGAAACTCAAAAACAAACCGGGATTATGGACCCATTGCATCCACCACCGGGATTGTGGAAAAAATTTTTCGAGTGGATCAAGAGCGTCTTTCAGAAAGATTGGATTTGGAGGTTGTTGGGAGTGCTTGGTAATATCTTTGGATGGCTCCGCGGGTGTGTCTGATGTCTGACAAGATATTCTATTTCCCCACCGCCTTCACCACCACATCGTCAAACCAGATGCCCTGTTCGGCGTAGCACTGGAGGCCGATACGACCGCGGGGATACCGACGATCCTGTACCGTGAACACTTTTTCACCGTTCCACACCACCTGAAGATCTAGTCCCTGTGCCGTGATGCGCACCCGGTAGGTGGAATCCGGTGTATACCCTCGCTGGATTTCAGCCAGGGTTTCATAGTGATCGCCCACCCTCGCCTGGAGCATCATGCGGGGACCTTTGTTGCGAGCGTCCTGAACCACGAAAAAGCGATAGAAATGTGCATCGTCCATATAACGAAACAGAATTCCCAGCCCATCGTCATCCACAGGGTGCAGGGTCACCTCCAGCACGATGTCCGTCCAGTCCTGGCCGGTTCGGGTCAGGATGCGGGTGCCCTCGTAATAGGCGTACTCCTCCTCCCCATCCCGGTAAATGTTGGACCGTTGATAGAGCTTCCCCTCAAGAACTTCCCAGCGGGAGGGCCCTTCGGCAGGATTCACGGGGGTGTCCTGAATCACCCAGTTCTGGCGCAGCGTTTTCGGATGGTCAAAGCGGTCCTGAAACAGTACAGAAGACGAGGCGCAACCCAGAAGTCCCCCACCGATGACCATTCCAAGACCGATCCACAGATGCCGCATCATCCAGCCACCTCCTGTTTCCGGGGTTGTGTGGTCCTTCGGGAAGTGTACGGGGTAGACGGATGTCCGTCAAGGGAACGCATCCCGGATGCTCCGGACCTAAGGTGCGTATGGTCGCCCGCTGCTCCTGTATCTGGAGGTCAGTATCAAAATTGAAACCCATCAGTGGTGATGTGTGCCAATACTGGGACGGCTTCAATGGTTCAGGAACCTTTCTGGCTGATTCTGACGGAATTTTCGGTGCGTGTTTTTCCGGTCTGGTGTGGCAACGTTCTTGCCGTTATAAAGTGCGAATATAGACAACCTGCATGTAAAGGAGCGACATCATGAAACGCGTGGTGATTCTTGGTGGTGGAACCGCTGGAACCATGGTGGCCCATCGTCTGTCGCGGGAGCTGGATCCGCGGACATGGGAGATCACGGTGGTGGACGCAAATCCCGTCCACTACTATCAGCCAGGTTTCCTTTTTATTCCCTTTGGTGTCTATCATCCACGAGACGTGGTGAAACCGCGAAAGGCGCTGTTCCCATCGGGTGTACGGTATATCCAGACGGAAATTGAAGCCGTTGAACCTGATCAGAATCGGGTGCATCTCAAAGGACATCCGCAGCATCTTCCCTATGATTACCTGATCATTGCCACAGGGGCCCACCCCCGCCCCGACGAGACCCCGGGGTTGCTGGGGGACGCCTGGCACAAAACCATCTTTGATTTTTATACCCTGGAAGGATCC
>JALUJC010000362.1 GCA_027053375.1 Caldifarciminota bacterium | reverse complement strand
GTTTGTGGGGGTGCCGGTGGTGCTCGGCGCACGGGGTGTTGAACGTGTGCTGGAACTGCCGCTCGCAGAGGATGAGATGGCGGCCCTGCGTGCTTCAGCGGAGCATGTGAAGGCGCTTCAGAAAGAAGTGGATGCTTTCCTCTCAGCGGAGGGACTGATCTGAATCCTGAAGGATCCCATCTTCGCGACGCCGCCCTCGAGCTCCTGGTTTCCCGGGGGCTCGAGGGCGATGTACGTGTGATGTGGGTGGAGTCCGAAATGCTCGCCGTGGAAAACGGTTCCCTGGAGCGGACCACGGTGAGCCGCAGCGGGGGTGTAAACGTGCGAATCTGGGGTGGAACAGGCTGGGGATTTGCGGCGTCCCATCACCTGTCCCTTGCCGTTCTTCCCGATTTGATGGAACGGGCGGCGGCCATGGCCACCGCGGCGAGGAGATCGGGAACACCCTATCACCTTGCGGATGCCCCGGTGGTGGAAGGGCGCTACGAAACCCCTGTGGAAAAGGATCCTTTTGAGCTTTCACTGGACGACAAACTCGCCCTGTTGTTTGGGGTGGACGAAGCGCTGCGCGCGCCTTATGTCCGTCATCGGGAGGTCCATCTGGCCCTTGTGCGGCAGTGGATCTGGGTGGGGCGTTCCGATGGAACGCGCGTGGAAAAGATCATCACCCAGGTGGGGGCGGGATTTTCCGTCTCTGCGCTCTCAAAAGACGGAGATCTTCAGGTGCGATCCTATCCCCAGAACCATGGAGGAAACTGGGCGTCCGCCGGCTGGGAATTTGTGGAGTCGCTGGATCTTCCGGGGCATACGGCGCGGGTGCTGGAGGAACTTCAGCAACTGATGTATGCCCGCCCTCTTCCTGCGGGCGAGATGGATCTGGTGATCCTCTCCGATCAGATGGCCCTCCAGGTCCATGAGTCGGTGGGGCATGCCCTGGAACTGGATCGGATCCTCGGTTTTGAGGCTTCCTATGCCGGAACCTCTTTTATTCGCCTTGAAGATTTTGGGCATTTTCGCTACGGTTCCCCGCACATGAACATCACCGCCGATGGCACCACCCCCGGGGGGCTTGGAACTTTTGGATTTGATGATGAGGGGGTTCCCGCACAGCGCATTCCTCTGATCCGGGAGGGAGTCCTGGTGGGTGCGCTTACTTCCCGGGATACGGCACCGTTCCTCCCCGGGGCCCGGCCTGGTGGAACCGTTCGTGCGGAGACCGAACTCCATCTCCCCATTTTACGGATGACCAATATCAATCTGGAACCGGGGCGTTATTCGCTTGAGGCCCTGATCGGGGAAGTGGAAGATGGGGTGCTGCTGGCCACCAACCGCAGCTGGTCCATTGATATGAAACGCCTGAATTTTCAGTTTTCCACAGAAATCGGCTGGCGAATCCGGAAAGGGCGCGTGCAGGAGGTGGTCCGGAACCCGGTGTACACCGGGATTACGCCGGAATTCTGGGCGCGGATGGATGCCGTGGGAGATGCCCGCACCTGGACGCTGTGGGGGGTTCCCAACTGTGGGAAAGGGGAACCTCCCCAGACCATGGGGGTGGGACACGGAACCCCTGCCGCTCGCTTTCGGAAAGTCCGGGTGGGGAGCGCAGAAGGCCTGTAGGCCGGGAACAGGAGTCATGGAAATGGAGAACCGACGCAGGCATCCAGAGTGGTTGAAGGTGCGGCTTCCCGGTGAGGGGAAGTTCGCGGATGTGCGCGCGTTGATGAAGGGACTGCATCTGCATACTGTCTGTGAGGAGGCGCGCTGTCCCAACCTGGCGGAATGCTGGGGCGTGGGCACCGCCACCATCATGATTCTGGGTGATACCTGTACCCGGGCCTGCAGGTTTTGTGCCGTGAACACCGGAGATCCCGGCGGCACGGTGGATCCGCTGGAACCTGCCCGGGTGGCCCGGGCCATTGCTCAGCTGGGGTTGAACTATGTGGTGATCACCTCGGTGGATCGGGATGACCTTCCCGATGGAGGCGCATCTCACTTTGCGCAGACCGTGCGGTGGATCCGGGAGTTTTCCCCGCACACGCGCGTGGAGCTCCTCACGCCCGACTTCCAGGGGAATGTTCGGGCACTGCGCACGGTGGTGGAGGTACGTCCAGACGTGCTGGCTCAGAACATTGAGACCGTGCGCCGGTTGACCCATGTGGTGCGGGACCGCCGTGCGGGATACGAACTTACCCTGTTCGTGCTCCGCACATGGAAGGAAATGGCGCCGGATCTTCTCACCAAGAGCAGTATCATGGTGGGGCTGGGAGAAACGGATGAGGAGGTGCTGGAGACGCTGCGGGATCTGCGGGCGGCGGGTGTGGACATCGTGACCATCGGACAGTACCTGCGGCCCACCGGGAAGCGGGTGCACCTTCCGGTGGTGCGTTATGTCTCCCCGGAGACCTTTGCATGGTACAGAGAAGAAGCCCTCAGGATGGGCTTTATGGAGGTGTTTTCCGGACCCCTTGTGCGCTCCAGTTACCGCGCGGAGCGGGTGTTTCAGGAGGCGCGGAAAGAGACGGGGTAAAAGGTCAGATCACCGGCCCGGTGTTGCGGGTGGGGAATGATTCAGGGGAAGGTGGGGAAAAGCGGGTGCAGGCCGTATCCCACCCGCAGGGGAGGCCGTGGTGGAAGGAGGCGGCGGGTAGAGGGCTGCGGCGGTCCCCACAGCGTCCCAGAAGAGGTCTTTAAGACTGAACCCCGTTCCCCGTAAGGTGGCGTCCACCAGTTCTTTTCCGATCCCCACGCCCAGCGTGAGCAGGGCAACCTGTGTGGGCGACCATCCGGAGTGCATGGCCAGTGCGTTGGCCATGAGATGAGACGCGGTGAGGTGATAGGCTTTGTCGGTTCCCCACCAGGAATCCTGTGCCAGAAAGGCAAGAAGAAGCAGGATCCCGTTCACGAGGGAAGATCCAGGCTGTCCACACCCACCCACCAGTTGTCGATCAGGCGGGCGGGTCCCACATGGGCGGCCAGGGCAATCAGCGTACCCCGTTCCACCCGATCCACCGGTTCCAGGGTAAGGCCATCCACGATGGCGATGTAATCAATTTTTTTCAGGTGAGGGGCGGATTCCAGGATGGTGCGGATCGCCTGTTCATAAACCTGCGGCCGGGTTTCACCTTCTCGAAAGAGGGCTTCGGCTTTTCGCAGAGAGCGATACAGGGACAGAGCGGATTGGCGTTCTTCCGGAGAGAGGTACACGTTTCGAGAACTCATTGCAAGTCCGTCGGGTTCGCGAACGATGGGACAGGAGACGATCTCCACGGGAAGGTGGAGGTCCCGGACCATCTGCTCAATCACCCGCCACTGCTGGAAGTCTTTTCGACCGAAGTAAGCACGGGTCGGGAAGGCCAGCATCAGGAGTTTGGTAACCACGGTGGTGACCCCTCGAAAATGTCCCGGACGGAAGGCACCGCAGAGGCCCCGGGTCAAACGTTCCACCTCCACAAAGGTCTGAAAGTCCAGGGGATAAAGGTCTTCTGCCCGGGGCATGAAAAGCACATCCACCCCCTCCGATTCAGCTTTTTCTTTATCCCCCTGAGGATCCCGGGGATAGCGTTCGAAATCCTCACCCGGGCCAAACTGGGTGGGGTTGACGAAGATGGAGGCGACCACCACATCGTTTTCCCGGCGTGCGCAGCGAAACAGGGACAGGTGGCCTTCATGGAGGTACCCCATGGTGGGCACAAACCCCACGGTTTTCCCCTCGCGAAAGAGGGAGAGTGTGTAGGCCTGAAGTTCGTGCGGGTCGTGGATCACTTTGAGGGCCATTGCACCACCTCGATACGTACGGGGGCAACACCGTCCCGGATCAGTCCAATGGCACGGGCGGCAGCATAAGAAAGGTCAATGATGCGTCCTCGTTTCCATGGACCGCGGTCATTGATCCGGACCACCACGGAGCGTCCGGTACGCAGATGGGTGACCCGGACCCTTGTCCCGAAGGGTAGGGTGCGATGTGCAGCGGTGTACTGGTGCATGTTAAACCGTTCACCCGAAGCGGTACGCTTTCCCTGAAACCCAGGACCGTACCAGGAAGCCAGTCCTTCCTGAACCCAGGCCCCTTTCCGCGCAGGCTGACCCGCACAGGCCAGGCCCAGGAGGATGCCCGCAATCCAGAACCATACGGCAGGAATGTGTCTCCTCATCGGATCCGAAATGTTTTCTCTCCCTGCGGGGGTTCTTCCATGATCTCCACACCCTCCACGTGGGCGAGCGGGGGACCTTCCTGGCAGCGGCGTAAGAGTTCATGAACGGCGTCTTCTGTGCCTTCAAAAACGGCTTCCACTCTTCCGTCGGGGAGGTTGCGCACCCATCCTTTCACCCCGAGCTGTTCCGCCTGTTCCCGGGTGAAAGCGCGGAAGAACACCCCCTGAACCCTGCCCCGGAACCAGACGTGTTTTCTGATCCTGTTCATCCTGTTGCATCTAAGAGAATTTCATGAAGTTTCCAGAATCGCTCGGGATCCAGCGAAGCACCTCCCACCAGGGCGCCATGGATATGGGGCATTTGCGCAAAGGCGGAGAAATTTTCGGGCTTTACGCTACCACCGTACAGCAGGGGCACCGCCTCCCCGTCCTCGCCAAACCGCCGGGAAAGCAGCGAGCGAATGAAACGATGCATGGCTTCCGCATCTTCGGGGCGTGCCGGCACACCGGTGCCGATGGCCCAGACCGGTTCATACGCCACGATCAGACGGGGGATATGGTTGGCATCCAGCGGGGTCAGCGCGGCTTCCACCTGCTTCTGCACCACCCTTTCCGCCTCTCCTGCTTCTCGCTCCTGCAGGGTTTCTCCCACACACAGGATGGCCCAGAGCCCGGCATCCAGAACGCGGTGGAGTTTGCGGGCAATCAGTTCATCGGTTTCGTGAAAGTATTTCCGGCGTTCAGAGTGGCCCACGATCACAAAGTGCACCCCCAGATCCTGGAGCATGGGCAGTGAGATTTCGCCGGTATAGGCGCCCTGTTCTTCCTGATGAACGTTCTGTGCCCCGATCCACAGGGGTGTGTTGCGGGCCATGCCGAGCGCGGTTTCAATGGAGGTGTAGGGCGGTGCAATCAGGGTGTGAAGGTGGTGGGTGGCGGTGGGCTGGTAGAGCTCGAGAAACCGCCGGAAAAAGGCACGGGTCTCTTCCCGTGTTTTGTGCATTTTCCAGTTGGCGGCCAGAATATTCACATATGCCCTCCCGGTTTGTGGGCGTGTTCCCCAAAAGGATACACAATGGGTTTGAATCCTTCAAGGGGGAAGGGGGCGTTCAGGGGGCTGTGGGAAGGCAGGAAGGGGCACGGGAAGCGGAGCAAATCTGGGTCTGGCAAACCATCCCCAGCCCGCGCGTTTGTTCCAGGTGATGGGCACTTCCCAGGAAAGGAAGCAGCAGAGAGAGCGCAAAGAGGACCGCGAACCACCCCCCCAGCCCCCTGCGGGGTTGCGGGTAGGGCCGTAGACCCAGGAGCCGTTCCAGGCGATCTTCCACTGGACCCGAGGGGGACGCAAGGGCAGAAGCCACCTGCATTTCCGGGGAGACAGTTTTAAGAATCGCCGAGGCGAGGGCACGGGGGTTGGGAACATCCCGGTCGGCTTCCAGTTCGCGTACCCACAGAAAGGTGTCCCGAAGGGGTCGGGTCCAGGACAGGGGGAAGGGCGCCATCAACACCGCGAGAACGGTTCCTTTCAGATTGTGGTGATGCCGGATGTGGGCTTCCTCGTGTTTCAGGGCAGAGAACAACTCCTCCCGGGTGTAAGCGTTCAGGACACCCTGGCTGGCGATCAGCGTGGGTCGAAACACGCCCTGTACGGCAAGCACAGGGGTTTCTACGGGCAGAAGCACGGCCGTATGGTCATGAAGTCGGGTGTGGGGAAAACCTCGGAGTCTACGCGCGGATCGAAAAGCATGGAGGGCCATACGCCCGGCACGGAACAGGGCCATGACAAAGAGGAACCCACCCCACAAGATGGGCATCAGAAAGCCCAGACGATCGGTGGGGGTGGTCAGGGAGCAGGGGAGGAAATGATGCTGGCAGTGCTGGCCATGGATCCACCATTCCTTGAGATGCATCCCCCCCAGCATGACCGGATAGGCAAACAGGAGGACCCAGGATGCCAGCGTGAGCCACACCACGTGGGTGGTGGAGAGTCCCCACCGTTCGGTGAGCCGGGGAAGACTCGCGAGAAGGAAAAGGCCGGTGGCCAGGGCCACCAGGAGCAGGATGTCAGCCATGTTGTTCGTCAAGCAATTTTCGGAAACGCGCCACGGTTTCCGGAGGCAACTGGGTGCCGGGAGACAGCAGCGTGGAGAGGACTTCTTCTGGAAAATCTTCCAGGAGTTCCTTCAGGGTGAGCTGGACGTGGGAGCGGACGAACTCTTCCTTGCTGCAGCAGGGCGCATAGAAATAACTCCGCCCTGCTGCAGCAAGGAAGAGTTCGTCCGCTCCCACGTCCAGCTC
>JALUJC010000361.1 GCA_027053375.1 Caldifarciminota bacterium | reverse complement strand
TGCTGCCGGAGGTGGACCTGCGCATTTTTCCCGCAGATTCGGCATTTCATGGCGGGGAAAGTATACGCGCTCCCCACCGAACCATCAGAAAGGGGTGCCCCTCACGGATTTTCCCGAATCCCTCATTCCACGTACCGGATGTGTCCTGGGTGTCCGGAAATACTGGGATTCCGAAAACGTTCTACGTACAGTCCGGCGTCTCCCCATCCTCTGAATCGTAAAAGGACTGTGCGGTTCAGCACACCCCTGCGCGCGTGGATGTGCGAAGGAGCCCGTGTTCCACAGGTTCGTCCATGTTCTGTACAGAAACCTGGACTGGTTCGAGGAGGAATTTCCAGGGAGTTCACAGTCCAGGTATGGGGAAAAATCTGCGCAAAATCCTGTAGGGTTTCTGTATATTCCGGTTTATCCGTTCCAGCAAGCCAGGGACCACAAACACACCCAAACAGCGTTTCAGACCCCGTAAAACGCCGTATACCGTGTCATCATAACGTACACAGAGGGGGAAGGATACTTCACACCGGGAATAAACAGAGCCGGTTACCTCGCCAGGCAGAGGGTATCGGTGGTGTTGCCTGCACGATCCTCAAGGTGGAGACGGACCTCACGCTTCGGGGGATACGTCCCGTAAAACTCCATCCAGCCCCGGCGAAAGTGGCCCACAAAGGGTGCCCAGTTCCCCTGGATGTAGCCTGCAGAACGATCCGGCCACCACCCCGAGAGGTCATCTTTTACCTTTACCCGAATGCGATCAGGGAGTCGTGTACAGGAGAGCAGCACCGGGGGCATACTGTCCCGATCCACAAAGAACGCCTGACCCACACGGGGGAATATACGCGGGACAAAGGCTTTCCTGCCCCTGCGATCCAGCACATACACCTGATGGAGGCTGTCCGGAGGCTGTACCGTGAGGGGAAGATCCAGTGGCCACACGTGTGGCAGGATCCTGTGTCCCCTCATCACCACCCAGAAAGGATGCCGCACTGCTCCCTCAGGAATGCGCAACCGGATGCCCTGTCCCAGCGTAAGCAGGCGATCCTCCGGGCGGACATGCAGGATCCGGAGGGTCTCCCTGGACGCCAGCATCACCAGTGGGGTCGTACGATACTGCAGGATGCCCTCCGGGGTTTGAAGAAACACCTGAAAACCCGGCACCGGGTGCGTGCCCCAGACCCACACCCGATCAAAGGTCTGCGCCCAGCGGAGCCCCTGAAGGGTATCGTCCCATGCCACGGTACGAAAGGCGCGGGGACGGAGATCATGGTTGATCCGGACCACAATACGGGTCTGCAGGGTCCCCGTGGCAGGATGCCAGAACACAAAGCGCAGGAGGCCATCCTCCGTGAAGGTCATGGTTCCGCGGTAGGTTTTCACCGCATGAAGCGCAGGGTACCGGTAGCCCCAGAACCGGATCCAGCGATCACCTGTGTTTTCGTTGGGTCGGTACAGATCCCGCGCCTCCCGGTAATCGGCATAGTCCAGGGAATCATAACGAAGATGAACCCAGAGGGTATCTTTCCAGTAAACCCGGATTTCCCGGGGTTTGGTGGGATAGGGCGGGAGGATTACATTGCCCAGCCATTCCAGGCCCACGGGTCCCTCCAGATACAGGGTTTCCGGAATACCGAACCACCGCGCCGGGAGGGGGAGACCATTGATCCGGCTTTCCGGGGAAAGGGGAACCGCGCGAAAGGCCAGATGCTCCAGGCGACCACGCCGACTGGGTCGTGGATAGGCGGTGGCATAGGTGGGATGGATGGGGCGTTCCAGGCTGTCCCGTACCTCCATGTGGATATGGGGATCGACGTTGCCGGAATAACCTGCAAGTGCGACGGTATCCCCCGGCATGAAAACCTCTGGCGGCTCCAGGTTGAGCCGGATCGTGGAACTGTGCTGGGCAAGCTGGGCTTCCCGGAGGCGTTCCTCCAGGCGTGGATGCAGACGATCCAGATGGGCAAAAACCCAGAGGAATCCACGTTCGTCGCGGAGATAGAGGGCACGGCCATAGCCCCAGTGATTGGAACGCACCCGGTAGACCTCCAGTCGCTGATTGGCGATCAGGGGATACCCGGCACGACCATGAATGGAAAGATCCCAGCCCATGTGGAACCGGAGAATGCGCGCTTCACCAAAATCCGAGACCACACGCAGGGTATCCAGCCCGCGGAAAGGGAAGAGAGAAGTAAGAATTAGCGTAAAAACGACGCCGGCAACCATGACGTTCAGGATACGGGATGACGGGGCGATGTTCAAGACATGTGCGTTGAGTTGAAAAACAGCACAAAATCCTCTATGATTATGACCCTGCACAAGATGGAAAAACGATTGATTCTGCCCAACGGAGAGGTTCGCCCGCTCCGGGAGGGTCAGACTGCGCTGGATGTTCTGGGCGAAGATCCGCGCTATCTGGCCCTCCGGGTGGGGAATCGTTTGTGGGATCTGTTCCGTCCCCTTCCGGAGGATGTAGAGGAGGCGCATGTGCTCACCTTTGAAGATCCGGAAGGACGTGAGGTCTACTGGCATTCCACGGCGCACATCCTTGCGCAGGCGGTCAAACGCCTTTTCCCGGATTTCAAACTGACCATCGGTCCTCCCATTGAACGTGGATTCTACTATGACTTTGATACCGGGGGTTACACCTTCACCCCGGAAGATCTGGAACGTCTGGAAGAGGAGATGCGCGCCATTATCCGGGAAAATTTCGTCGTTTCCCGAAAAGACCTCCCCAGAGAGGAAGCCGCCCGGATCTTTCAGGAACGCAACGAACCCTACAAACTGGAACTCCTGGACTCCTTTGAAGAAGAAACCGTTTCCATCTATACCCAGGGCGAGTTTGTGGACCTGTGCCGCGGTCCCCACGTTCCCCGGACCAGCTGGATCCGGGCCATCAAATTGCTCTCCAGCTCTTCTGCCTACTGGCGGGGGGATGAGAAGGGACCGGTGCTTCAGCGTATCTATGGTATTTCCTTCCCCGGTGAGGAACAGCTGGCCTCCTTCCTGCACAAACTGGAAGAGGCACAGCGCCGGGATCACCGCAAACTGGGCCGTGAGCTTGAACTGTTCACCGTTTCCGACGAGGTGGGCCCGGGGTTGATTCTCTGGCTGCCCCGCGGCGCCAGAATCCGCCGAATCATTGAGGATCTCTGGCGCGCAGAGCATGACCGGCGTGGGTACGACCTGGTGTACACGCCCCATGTGGGGAAATCCCGGCTCTGGGAGATCTCCGGACACCTGGAGGTCTACCGCGAAAACATGTACCCCCCCATGACCTTCGAGGAGGGAGAGGAGTATTTTGTCAAGCCGATGAACTGTCCCTTCCACATCCAGATCTACCGGAGCCGGACCCGGAGTTACCGGGATCTCCCCATCCGGCTGGCAGAGATCGGTACGGTTTACCGCTACGAACGATCCGGTGTTCTTCACGGGCTGCTCCGGGTCCGCGGGTTTTCCCAGGACGATGCCCACATTTTCTGCCGTGCCGATCAGGTGGAAGACGAGGTGATCGGGGTCATGGAGTTCGCCCTGGAACTGCTGCGTACCTTCGGCTTTGAGGAGTTCCGGGTCTTTCTCTCCACGCGCCCCGAAAAATACGTGGGCTCCCTGGAGATGTGGGAACACGCCACCCGGGCACTTCAGCGTGCCCTGGAACGCCTGGACCTCCCCTATGAGGTGGACGAAGGAGGCGGTGCCTTCTATGGACCCAAGATTGATATGAAGCTACGGGATGCCCTGGACCGCGAATGGCAGTGCACCACGGTCCAGTTTGACTTCAATCTCCCGGAACGGTTCAACCTGACTTACCGGGGATCCGATGGGAAGGACCACCGGCCCTTCATGATCCACCGTGCGCTGTTTGGATCCTTTGAGCGGTTCCTGGGTGTGCTGATTGAACACTATGCAGGCAACTTTCCCTTCTGGCTTGCCCCGACCCAGGTTCGCATCCTCCCCATCACCGACCACCAGCTTCCTTATGCCCGCACGGTAGAGGCATCCCTGTGTGAAGCCGGACTCCGGGTGGAGGTGGACGACCGGAACGAACGGGTGGGGTACAAAATTTCTGAAGCTGAGCGAGAAAAGATTCCTGTGATGTTTGTGGTGGGCAAGCGGGAAGCGGCCGCCAGCACGGTTTCGCTCCGAATCCACGGGCACGGGGATCAGGGAACCTTTCCCTATTCCGCATTGATCCCGGTTCTGAAGGACATGAACCGGCCCGGAACGCCCACCGAAACCCTGTTGACATGGATTTCTCAACACAAGGAGGCCACCCATCGCTGAATTGAGACATCGGGTCAACCGACAGATCCGCGTACCGGAGGTCCGGGTCATCGGTCCGGACGGGAAAATGCTGGGGGTCATGCCCACCCGTGAAGCCCTGCGGCTGGCAGAATCACTTGGACTGGATCTCGTGGAGGTCTCGCCCAATGTGCGTCCCCCCGTGGTTAAAATCCTGGATTACGGGAAGTTTCTGTATGAGGAAAAGAAGCGCCGGCGAGAAGCACGTAAGAACGCCGATGCTGTCAAACTTCGTGGGGGAGAAGTCAAAGAACTCAACTTTTCCGCCACCATTGACAATCATGACCTGCAGGTCAAGTCCCGAAAAGCAAGGGACCTGCTGGAGGATGGCTACAAGGTCCGGATCCGGATCTATTTCAAAGGTCGCCAGATCGCCCATGCCGAGGTGGGGCGTTCGGCCATGGATCGGATGATTGAATCCCTGATGGATATCGGTGAGGTGGAACAACCACCCAGGATGGAGGGACGAAACCTGATCGCGGTGATTCGTCCCCTTTCCAAAAAGAAACGAAAATCATCTCAGGAGCAACGAACGAAGGAGGAATCGTGATGCCCAAGATGAAAACCAAGCGTTCGGCGGCCAAACGTTTTCGCCGCACCGGTGGAGGCCATTTCCGCCGGTATAAAGCCTTCAACAGCCACATCAAAACCAAAAAGAACGCCAAACGGATCCGTCGTCTCCGGAAACCCGGCCTGGTCGCACCGGCCGATGAACCCCGGGTCCGTGCGCTGCTTCCCTATGCATAAGCACGGGACCGGGCCAAATCGGGTGAGGGGTGGATCATGACACCTGAAGGGGGTAAAGTCACCTTCCAGGAGGCCCTCCTGGGGGCTCTGAGGAAGATCTACACCTCCATGGCTTCCAAAGAGGACGTGGAGGTGTTGAAAGAAGAACTGGCCCAGCTCACCAGCTCCCTGGAGCATATCAGCGAAGACCTTCAGAAAATCCAGCTCAATCTTTCCCACGAACTGATTCCTGCCATCAAGGAGCAGCTGGACCGCCTGCAGAGCGGCGTGGGTGTGGGTGCTGAAGAAGGGGTCAATCCCTTCGGACTGGCGGGCGCACTGGGTGCAGAAAGCGGGGTGGGTGCCCTGGGGGCGGAAGAGCTTTCCTCCATTGTGGCCCGACTGGACGAACTCCAGCAGACCCTATCTTCCGAACTCCGTCAACTCTCCGGTGCCCCTTCCCAGGATCTGGTCCAGGAACTTTCCCAGAATCTGATCACACAGATTCAGTCCAGGGTAGACCAGGCTCTGAAACCCAGCATCAAGCGCCTGCAGGAAGTGGTGGAGCGCAGCAAGGCTGTGGGAAACCTTCCCCAGCGTATCTCGCGGGTGGAAGACAGCGTTCGGTCTCAGGGGCGAATGCTCTGGGTTGTCTGGCTGTTTTCGTTCCTTAACCTTGCGTTCCTGACCGCCCTGCTTCTGGAACGCATCGGTCTGATCACCCTTCAGCTGTTCTGAGCTTCTTGTGGGTCTGGCTGCTCCTGCTCCAGGTGCCCGTCTCAGGGCCGGCAGATCCGGTACAGGATTCCCTTTTCTGGGAGGAGGATGCGGTTCTCCGACCTGTGTCGGTGAATCAGGCGGACTCTCAGCAATTATGGGAAAGTGGGTTCTTCACCGAGCAGGAACTGTCCCGGCTCCTGTCTGAACGTCGCCGTCGTCCCTTCTCGTCCCCTGCAGATTTCCGCAGGCGAATGGGCTGGTCCACCCTTCGGCTGGACCCTTACCTGCCCTTCCTTTCGTTTGTTCAGCCCAC
The DNA here is from genome assembly GCA_027053375.1 of Caldifarciminota bacterium. Classification (GTDB taxonomy): domain Bacteria; phylum Hydrothermota; class Hydrothermia; order S141-80; family S141-80; genus JALUJC01. The sequence continues at coordinate 413 of JALUJC010000361.1, read as the reverse complement.
ACATCTCACCTTCCGGCTCCAGCAGACCACGCTTTACCGGGAACGTGTACGCAGTACCGGGCGAGGATTTTTCCAGCGTGGATCCCTGCGTCTCCTGCTACGGTGGCGGTCCCGGGACACCCTCCGCGGGGTGGTGTCCACCCCATGGTTCGCGGTGGGACACTGGCGACCCGGCTGGGGGCTGGGGCTCTGGTATGCCCGTTCCTCCCGACGTCACTGGCTCACCGGAGACCGCCTCCCGCTGACCCTTCGCGCCAGCATGCAGGAGACTGTTCGTACCCTGGTCTCCGTCGGTCCGGGCCGTTTCCGTATACTGGCTCTGTGGCCGGACCAGACGGTGGGAATGCTGTGGACGTCCCGGATGGGTGTTCTGGTCCGTCCCTCCTCTGGTGAGGGAAGCGTCCTGATCCAGG
>JALUJC010000360.1 GCA_027053375.1 Caldifarciminota bacterium | reverse complement strand
CACCCAGCGAAGCGGGACCGGATTGCTCAGGGTGAGGGTGAAGCCATAGGCGTCCGGTGTGAGCGCATAGGTGAGCACGCGGGTGCTGTCCTCCCGGTTCCGGAAGCGGAGGGTGAGCGGCGCGTTCACAGAGATTCTGGCACCGGGCGCGTCCACCAGTTCCCAGGTCTGAGAGTCCGGAAAGACCCAGTAAAACAGAGGATAGGATGGGGGGACCAGGCTCAGCGGATCGCCGCTGCGGTCGCGGTAAGCTTTGAGGGTAAACCGGATCCAGTTACCCAGGGAGTCCACACCCCCCGTCCAGTAGGCATTTTCCAGAGAGACGGCCACCTGTAGCTGTTCAGGACCTGGAGAGGAAAGCGCGGGTGAGGACGGGGATTCCGACAGGGTATCCGGGACCGCCGTGGAGGACCGGGAAGTGTCCGCCTGCGGCTGGATCTGTGACGATGCAGGACCCGTTCGTGCAGGCGTGGGCATAAACTTCTGGTAGAGCAGCAGAACCACCATGCTCAGTGCAAAGGCCACAAGCAGATTGCGGCTGGTTTCCATCAGGGATACACTCCTTTTCCTTGTTCAGGGTGAGGAACGGGGTCCCATCCTCCTGCCGAGAAGGGGTGGCACCGGAGAATCCGGCGAATCGCCAGACCGGTTCCCTTCCAAGGTCCCCACAGGCGAAGGGCCTCTTCGGCATAATGGGAACAGGACGGCTGGTACCTGCAGGTGGGCGGAAACATCAGGGAGAACGTAACGCGGTAGATCCGGATCAGGGCGATGAGGAAGGAGGAAAGAGCCGTCGCAATGCGGTTTGCAGGTCCCGTACCAGTTCTTCCCAGGGGCAGTCCCGCGCCCGTTCTCGACCGATCATCACGTACCATCCGGGCGGGAACCAGGACTTGTGCAGGCGATACAGTTCCCGCAGACGCCTGCGAACCCGGTTTTTCGCCGGCCGGTGGGGAAGACGCCGAACCGCGGCCACGCCCACCCTGCGCCCCTCGCGTGGAAGGTGGTACACGATCACCGTTGGTGTGGATACCCATCGTCCTTGCTGAATCACCTCCTGAAACGCTGCGGAAGACCGCAGACGTTCCGCTCTCGGGAAGGTGTGGCGCGCTTCAGTGGGTGAGACGTTTTCGCCCTTTCGCACGTCTTCTCCGGATCACTGCCTGGCCGCCCCGTGTGGATTTCCGGGCGCGGAAGCCGTGGACCCGCTTCCTGTGGATTCTGGAGGGCTGGTATGTCCGTTTCATCCTTGTCTTCCTTTCCGGGTGGGCGGTGGAGGACTCGAACCTCCGACCTCTTGCATGTCAAGCAAGCGCTCTAACCACCTGAGCTAACCGCCCACAGACAAAAAGTGGGCAGGGGAGGACTCGAACCTCCGACCTCTGGTATGTGAAACCAGCGTTCTAACCAGCTGAACTACCTGCCCACTTTGTGTGAGGGTATTATACGCACGCAGGCAGGAAGTTTCAAGATCGGGAGAAAAAAAGCGCGGCCCGGCATCCGCCGGGCCGCGCTCGGGTTCGACTCGAAGACTTCAGCCTTCAATCACGCGTACATCCTGAGCCTTGGGGCCCCGGGGTGTGTCCGCGATGGAGAATTCCACTTTCTGCCCCTCAGCAAGAGAGCGGAATCCATACTGACCGACGATGTCGGAGTAGTGGACGAACACTTCGCCCTTTCCGTCTTCACGGGCGATGAACCCGTAGCCTTTCTGGCCGTTGAACCACTTGACGTGTCCGATGTATTTGGACATGGTGTACCTCCGTACAACATTCACTCCTCCCCGAAGGGAGTACAGAACCAGCTTGAGGGAAGGGAACGCTTGGGGAATGCCCAAAGAGAACCAAACCGCTCAAACAGATGA
>JALUJC010000359.1 GCA_027053375.1 Caldifarciminota bacterium | reverse complement strand
CCCCTGTCCGGGTGATGGATCTTCTGGGGCGTACCCACTTTGCAGGCATGCTTCGCCACCCCCGTACGGTGGTTCTACCTCCCGGGGTGTATGTGATTAAGACGCCGAAGGCTCACCGTTCCGTGGTGGTTCCCTGAGACCCGTGCGGGGCGACCGGGTGTGCGGTCCCGCGAATTCTTCCTGACATCCATGACTTTACCGGAGCCATCCCGTATCCGCAACTACACCCGAACCCTGATGGCCCAGCACCACCGGCAGGTCCTGGTGGTGGAAGGAGCCTCGCCTCGTCACGCTGCAGAACGGGCCGGACAGTGGCTGGGAACCGCGCTCACGGTCCGTTTCCAGAAGGACCGGGGCGCCGTACATGTGGTGTATGTAAGCGACCGCCCATCCACGCCTTTCCAGAAATGCCGGGCCTCCCTTCGACGCCATATCCCACCCCCGCTGCGCAACCGGGTCTTTGTTCATCCGGTGGTGTGGTCACGCGTATGGACCCGTATGGGAACCACCAACCAGGCAGTGGTGGTGGATCTGACCTCCCTGGAAGGGGGGTGGCGCCCCAACCGTCTGGCCATGATTGCAGACACGGTTGAAGGTGGGGGGTGGCTGGTTCTGCTGATCCCACCGCGGGACAGCCTGTCGCTCCCCCCGTACGAACAACGCCTGCTTCAGCTCACCCGCCAGCGTGCCGTCTGGTGGTCTCTGAACGATGGATCCCTGCACCTTCCTGATCTCCCCGACCCCGTTCCCTGGCCTCTTCCTGAGCCCTCCGGTCATCTTGTGGAAAGCCTGGCCCGCACCCGGGATCAGCAGGAGGCCTTCCGGCAGCTGATTCGGTGGTGGTCCCGAAAAGAACCCCGCCATCTGCTGCTGCATGCCCACCGGGGACGCGGGAAAAGCTTTCTCCTGGGGATGTTTCTTGGATGGCTGGCCCGCCAACCCCATCCACAGACGGTGTCGGTGGTGGTGCCCTCACGTACGGCCGCCCGCTCGCTGTTTCAGGGTCTCTTCCGCACCTGTCGCCTGCTCAACATCCCCACCCGCCGACCCCAGGCGCGGATGGAAGTGGGTTCGCTTCAACTGTACGTGGGGACACCGGACACCCCTCCACCCTTCCAGGTGCCGCTGCTGGTGGTGGACGAGGCCGCGCAGCGACCTTACGATCACCTCCTGCGCTGGGCCCGCCAGGCCGAGCGCGCCCTTCTTTCCACCACCCTTCACGGATACGAAGGCACCGGACGCACTTTTCCCCGGCGCCTGCACCGTGATCTGGAACCGGCCAATTGTTCGCTCAACACACCCATCCGGTATGCACCGGGCGACCCGCTGGAACACTGGTTGAACGAGGTTTTGCTGCTGGATGCCACCCCGGAGCCCCTTCCGGAGCAACTTCCCGCCTCCCTCCACCTGCGGGAACTGGACCGCACCCACGATCTGCGTGAAGCGTCCACCCTCCGGGCCTGGGTGGGATTGTATCGGGAAGCCCATTATCGCTTTGAACCCGACGATGTGCATCGCATGCTCAACGCGCCTCACATCCGGCTCTGGGAGGCTCGCACCAACGGCGTCCGGGTGGGCATCCTGGAGGGGGCACGGGAGACGCCTCCCGAGAGTCTGATCCCCGACGTGATCCGCCGTTATCTGGATCCATCCTTTTCCACACCGGGGTACCGCGTGGTCCGGATCGCCGTCCATCCTGACCTTCAGCGTCGCGGACGGGGCCGCGCCATGCTGGCCCAATGGCGGGCCAGCATGGCGCGGGAAGGGGTGGCCTGGGTGGGCACCGCCTTCGGGCTGGATCCAGACCTGATGGCCTTCTGGGCAAACAGTGGATTTCATCTGATCTGGATCGGGCCAGGACCGCAT
>JALUJC010000358.1 GCA_027053375.1 Caldifarciminota bacterium | reverse complement strand
AAGAGGGATGATTGTGGCCATCAATCGCATCTTTGTGAAACCTGAGTACCGGGAAGCCTTTGAGGAGCGTTTTCGTACACGTGCGAGACTTGTGGAGACCATGCCCGGTTTTGTTCGGATGGAGATTCTTCGCCCCATGGATGGTGAAGACTACATGGTAATGACCTGGTGGAAAGATAAGGAGTCTTTTGAGGCCTGGGTGAACAGTGAAGCGTTCCGAAAAGGGCATGCCCGGGGTGCGTCTCCGGACTGGTTTTCCCGCCCCAACGTGTTTGGTCTGTACGAGGTAATGGACCGCCGATCGTGAAACTCTGGACCACATGGATTGAGTGGATCCTTCGTGAGGATCTGGACGGTGGAGATCCCACGACTGAGGCCCTTATTCCTGAAAATCTTAGGGCTGTGGGTGAGGTGTGGGTCCGTCAGGAAGGTGTGGTGGCGGGTGCGCCTTTTGCACACCAGATACTGGCATACCTGGATTCAACCGTGCGCGTGGACGTCCATGTGCCCGAGGGACAATGGGTGGAGGGTGGAACGCTGTGGATGACCTGGAGGGGACCGGCCCGTGTGCTGTTGATGGGTGAACGGGCGGTCCTCAATCTGCTGGGGCATCTCAGCGGCATCGCCACGCTGACGCGACGCTTTGTGGAGGAGGCGAAGCGCATGGGGGTGGAGGTGCTGGACACCCGAAAAACCCTGCCCGGATATCGCAGTCTTGAAAAATACGCCACACGCGTGGGCGGCGCCCGGAACCACCGCATGGATCTCTCTGCAGGGATGATGATCAAGGACAACCATCTCGCACTGCTCGGTGGGGATGTGGCCGGTGCGGTCCACCGGGCCCGTGCCCGGGTTCCCTTTCTCTCACAGGTGGAGGTGGAAGTGGAAACCCTGAAGGAAGCAGAAGAAGCGGTGCGTGCGGGCGCGGATGTTCTGTTGCTGGACAATATGGACCCGGAGGAGGTGGCGGAAGCGGTCCGGCGGTACGGGGATCGGGTACGGATGGAGGTCTCCGGGGGTGTGACGCTGGACAATCTGAAGGCCTATGCACGTGCCGGCATCCGTTATGTTTCTGTGGGGCGGTTGACCCACGCTGCACCCGCACTGGATCTCAGCCTTGAACTCAAACCGGAGGGGGGACATGTCTGAGACACCGCAGGAACGTATTGAACGATTTAAGCAAATTCTGCGCCAGGTTCCCACCGGTGTCACCGTGGTGACCACCTGGGATCCACTGGCGCATGCGCCCTATGGTCTCACCGTGAATTCCTTTGTCTCCGTATCCCTTTCTCCCCTGCTGGTGCTTTTCGCACTGCAGAAGGAGAGCCGAACCCTGCATGCACTGGAGCGTAAGGGTGCCTATCTTGTGAACTTCCTGACCACACGTCAGGCGAAAACAGCATGGATGTTTGCAGATTCCCGCATCCCCATGGATGATCGCTTTCAGCACACGCCCTGGGTGGAAGGTCCCGAACGTCTCCCCATCCTGACAGAGTCGCTGGGATGGATGGCAGCAAAGATCCGGGACGTGTGGACAGCTGGCGATCACCGCATCTATCTCGGAGAGGTGTTTGATCTCGCGCTGCTTGAAGAAGAACCGGATCCTCTTCTCTATTTCCGTCGCGCATTCTATGCGCCCGGTCGCCCGGTGGACTGATGCCCCGATACCGCGTCGTTCTTGTGGAGGATGACCCGGATACGGTGGAACTCCTGAAAATGGCGTTGTCGGAACCGGATCTGGAATTTCGTGCGTTTCCATCGGCGGAAGATGCGTGGTTTTATCTTCAGGGACATCCTGCCGTGGATCTGATGATCGTGGACTGGATGTTGCCGGGGAGCGATGGACTGGCGCTGGTCCGCCGTCTTCGTC
>JALUJC010000357.1 GCA_027053375.1 Caldifarciminota bacterium | reverse complement strand
GAAAGTGTTCCCGTGGACCCAGGGTGGGTCCAAACCATCCGTCGTTGGTGATGTTCACCAGGATGCGGGCGCCGTGGCGTACATGCTGTCGGGCATACCGGGGGAAAATGGCTTCAAAGCAGATCAGCACCCCCAGCGGGGGGAGACCCGGCATCCGCACCGGCCGGGTACGGATCCCGGGGGCGTAGTGCCCCTGGCCAAAGTTGATGTGGCGCAGCAGGGGGATCCGGTCCTCATAAGGAATCCATTCCCCAAAAGGCACCAGCTGCTGCTTGTGATAGACATCCTGAATCCTGCCCTCCGGGTCGATCAGCAGGGCGGCGTTAAAAAACCTGCGCCTTCCTCGTTCGATCCACAGGTCGGCGTCCCCGAAGAGAAGCGGAACGGGATGCTGTGCCTGAAGGCGCTGGATGTACGCCCGGGTGCTCTGGGTGAACCGGTACATTCCCGGGAACGCGGACTCTGAGAAAAGAACCAGATCCACGTTTTCGGGGAGGGAAGCCCACAGGGAGTCGTACACCCTGCGCATGCTGGGCCATTCTTCCGGGTCGTACAGCACCCGGGGCAGCACGGAAGGCTGCACCACCGCCACACGAAGCCAGCCGTCAGGCGGGGGAAGATGGGTGCGAACCCATGCGCCGGTTCCCCAGAGTGCAATCAGCAACCCTGCGCTCCCGGCAAATACAGGCACGGCGCGATGCTGAAAACCCTCCAGAAATCCTACGGCGATGGCCACCCAGAGAATGCTCCAGGCATAGGGTCCCACCCAGGCAAGTGTTCCAGCAAGATCCATGAGACGAACGGTGGAGGACCACAGGGGTGTCCAGAGAAAGCCCAGGGCACTCTGGGCGCGAAGAAACTCATAGGTCCCCCACAGGACCCCGGCCCACAGGGCACGACGGATCGGGGAAGAGGGGAGCCACCGCCTGTACACCGATGCCATCACTCCCCAGAAGGTGCTTTCCAGGAAGGCGAGAACAAGAACGCCCGCCCAGAGCCAGGGGCGAACCCAGGGTTCCACCGGAACATGGCGAATCCAGGCGAGATGAATTCCCCAGAAAGGAAGGCCCAGTACCAGAATGCGCAGGAATGCCTGCCGTGCGGAGGCGGCCTGTGTGGCCAGGAAAAACCAGCCCATCAATGCCAGGAGTGAGAGGAAAGGAACGGCATAGGGGAGAAAGGCGAGCCACCAGATTGCCCACAGGAGAAGATAAAACCCCGCCCCCAGAAGCCGGGGGCGGGGAAATCCCTTCCGGATCATGAACGGTTCAGCGGAAAAGTTCGGCAGGCGGGATCAGGGAGTCGACGGGAAAGTCCTCCACCAGCAACAGGTTGACCTCTCTCAGCCGCTGGACGAAGGCTTTCAGGATGGAGGGCTCCAGTTCCCTGTAGGTCTGGAACCGGGGGAGCGGGAAGCTGTCCGGAACGGTGAGGGTGGAGTCGCTTTCCAGAAGATGACGCACCAGGATTTTCCTTGCAGAATCGGGGTTGTTCCGGATAAAGCTCAGCGCCATATTGAGGGCACGACCGATGCGATCTGTGGCTGTCCGGTTGAGCTGGAGGTTCAGCATGGAGGTGTACACGGTCCCCAGAAGCAGCGGGGTGTGAAGACGGTTTTCCAGGAAACCGTCCTCCAGAAGGCGTGTCCCTTTCTGTTCCTGATAGTAAGTCCGCCAGGGTTCATAGGCGAGCACGGCATCCACGCGGTTCTTTTCCAGCGCATGGGGAATTTCCGTGAAGGTGAGGGGAATCAGGCTCACGCTGCGGGGCGGGATCCCGTCCGCTTCGAGGAATTGCCGGAGGAGTTCATCATCCCGGGTCTGATCCCAGTAGCCCACCCGTTTTCCCTTCAGGTCCTGGATCCTTCGAATCCCT
>JALUJC010000356.1 GCA_027053375.1 Caldifarciminota bacterium | reverse complement strand
CGAACGAAGGAGGTGTGTATGTGGTGGTTGATGCTTGCCATGCAGGTTCAGCCCATGCTGGACCTCACCTGGTCGGGGGGAAGCCATGCCTATACCTTCAACGGATGGGACATCAACAGCGATGGATATGCCGATGCCGTGGTTTCCTATTCTACCAGCGGGTTTGATAATGACTCGGTGGCCATCTATCTTCTTCCCGGCAACACCCATGCGGTGACCTATACCCGCGGCAGTTTTCCTTCGGTGGATGTGGTGGGCACGTGGGGGAACGGACGGGTCTTGCTGGAATATACGGACTGGAACAACGGGACGGTCAAAGTGGAGGTGATGGACAACTATACGACAAGTGTGTTTCAGTCTCCGGTGTTTTCCTATCAGGGCTATGTGTATGTGGGGATCACCGATGTGGACGGAAACGGAACCGGCGATGTGGTGCTGGGCTTTGGCACCGGCACCAGTGCCCGTCTGGTGGTTTACAGCACGCCCTGGACGGTGGTCCAGGAAGCACCGCCTTCCGGGGGATCACATCGTCCTGTGCTTTCTGAGGGGGTGATGCGGGCAGGAAGGCTGACGCTCCAGCAACCCGTGTCGGGACCGGTGGAAGTGTGGATTCGCGATGCGCAGGGGCGTCTGCGTGCCCGCGTGAATCTGCGCCTGACCTCACCGACACGGACCCTTCGTCTGCCGCCGCTTCCCTTCGGGGTGTACGGGGCGGAGGTCCACACACAGGAGGGTGTCTACAGGGCGCGGGTGCTGGAGATTCACTGAGCGCAAACGCTGGAATTCATGAGACGAAAAAAGCGCGGCCCGGCAACTGCCGGGCCGCGCTCAGGTTCAGGGCTGGACGAGCCTCAGCTGTCCATCAGGCGAACATTTTGCGCTTTCGGACCGCGAGGCGTGTCTTCAATGGAAAACTCCACCTTCTGTCCTTCGGAGAGGGAGCGGTAGCCGAACTGACCGATGATGTCCGTATGATGAACGAACACTTCACCCTTTCCGTCTTCGCGGGCGATGAACCCGTAGCCTTTCTGGCCGTTGAACCATTTGACCTGTCCTGTGTATTTGGACATATGTACCTCCGTACTTCTGTCAACTCCTCCCCTTGGGGAGTACCGAACCATTTGAGAGGAGGGGAAACTTCACGAGGGAAATGCCTCCGAAGGACCGAACCGCTCAAATAAAAATCAATCAAAAAAGAAAAAGATCCTGTGTTGTTCCAAGCATACACCCTCCACCGGGCGCTGTCAATGGGTCGCCTTGCCTCATCAAAAATCTGCACGAAAGGGGGTTGTTGCTTCATGGAAAATCTACACGAAAGGGGCCGTATTGTACGTATTCTCGTGCCTTCCCGGTGCCTTATCTCTACCTACACGGGTGGAAGAGGAAAGGGAAGCCACGCTGTATTTTCTTTGCTTTTGTTTGTTTCAGGACCCGAACGTACAGCAGATACCTGGACCTTACACGTCCCCCGTGGCGATCCTGTGTGGATGGCGTAGGGCCACATATACGGTACGATACAGGAAAATTCAGGTCTATCAGGATCTGTTGTGCTTGAAATACAGTGAACACCTTGTTTTTCTATATATAAATCACGGACCCGATACGTATCGGGGCAGATGTGTGTATAATGCAGCGAAATCCAGGATGATCTACGTACATGGTTCCGGAATTGCTGCAAAATGCCGTGTTATTCACCACCACCCGAACCGGGGTCCCCATGGGATTTCCAGGGGAAATCCCATGGGGTGCTGGCCCTCCCCCGTCAAGGGGGAGGGCGCGTCTAATCATCAACAAACTCCAGGATCTTCGGCCTCAACATAGGGAAAACCTATGAAATCCATGATTGTCTTTGTCTCACGTCCATGGGGGTACGTTTGTGGGT
>JALUJC010000355.1 GCA_027053375.1 Caldifarciminota bacterium | reverse complement strand
CTACAAGATAATAGGTCGGAATGGCATACCGCTGATGGGGAAGATCCACGTCCACCAGGGTCAACCCTTCCTGTTCCAGACGAGTCATCACCCGCGCCATCACCTGGCGCACCGAGGGGTCCAGACCTTCCTCTTCCAGAAACGTTCGGACCACTCCCACCCGCAGGGAAGGTCGTCGTCCATCCCAGCGAAGTTCCTCATAGGAATGCACGGGCTGATCCACCGTCGTTGCATCGTGTGGATCCATCCCCCCCATGATGGCATAGAGGCGTATGGCATCGTCCACGGTGAGGGTCATGGGACCGATCTGATCCAGACTTGAGGCAAAGGCCACCAGTCCCCACCGGGACACACGTCCATAAGAGGGTTTAAAGCCCACAATGCCCGTGAAGGCTGCAGGTTGACGGATGGATCCCCCGGTGTCGGATCCCAGCGCCGCCAGCGCCTCTCCGGAAGCCACAGCAGCCGCAGATCCCGAGGATGAACCACCGGGAACCCGTGCCGGGTCCAGGGGATTCCGGGTCGGTCCGAAATAGGAATGTTCCCCGGACGATCCCATGGCAAATTCATCCATGTTGGTCTTGCCCAGGAGCAACACACCTGCCCGCAACAACCGTTCCATCACGGTGGCGGTGTAGGGTGGGGTGTACCCCAGCAGGATCCGGGAACCGCAGGTCAGTGGGACCCCTTTCACGGCAATGTTGTCCTTGACGGCCAGGGGGACCCCCCACACCGGTGAGGTGGGTCCGGTTGCGTTCTTTTCCAGTTGAAGCGCCTGTTCCCGTGCCTGCTCCAGTGTCAGGCTGATGAAGGCGTTGAGTTCCTTTTCCCGTGCCTCAATCACCTGTGCGTAAAGATCCACCACTTCAGAAGGGCGAACATCCCCCTTCTTATAACGCGCATGCAATTCTGCTATAGACGGAATGGGCCTTTCCATCACCCGGGTTGCCTCCTTGTTTTGTAAGTATACGCGATCTTTCAGAAACCATCAAAACAGGGGCGTTTTCCGCAAAATGCAGGACCTTTCAGGACGTGCGTTCAGCGTTCACCGGGGGCACCACGCCTCTCCGCCGGAGATAGCGATACACACCTGCACGCGCGTGGTGGGGGGCAAGGTCCGAAACATAATGCTGGAGGGAAAGAGGCATGCTGGACACGCCCACACTGTAGGGGAGGGTCAGAAACAGGGACAGATCCAGCCAGCCATCCCCGAAAAAAAGCACCCGCTGAGGATGGATGGCATGCATTCGCAACACCCAGGCAAGACCGACCGCCTTGGTGGCCCGGTCCCGCACCACATAATGGCTTCCATCCCGGTTGGGATAAGTACGCGTGCCCGGAAAACGTAGAAGGGGTGCTTCAAAATAGATGACCCGCGTGATACCTTTCAGGGCAAGAAGATCCCCGGGATGGTTGACCACGTGGGTGTCCGGATACTGCCGGTAGGAATCAAACCCGTGCGCATCCGGCGGATACAGATAATTGCTGTCTCCTGCAGTCACGATGAGGGGGATTCCCCTCCTCACAAGATACGCCACCACGCCCTGGGGAAGGGGCTCAAGATGGAGGACATGTTCGGTTCGTGGATCCAGGATCAGCGCGCCGTTCTGGCACACCACCGGGAGGTCCACCTGAAGCGCCTCCGCCACATGTCGGGAAGCAGCCCAGCGGCGGCCGGTTACCAGGGTGACCCTTCCCCCTATGGCCCGAAACATCCGAAGGGACTGCTGAACCGAAGGCGGAACTTGCTCCCGCTCATCCAGAAGCGTGTGATCCAGGTCCAGTGCCAGGACGGGGTACATAACCGGGAAGGATACAGCATCTCCAACGATCATTCCTGGCACAGTACATTGCGGTTTGAAGATCCAGGGCGTTTCCCGTAA
>JALUJC010000354.1 GCA_027053375.1 Caldifarciminota bacterium | reverse complement strand
GAGCTGAAGCGTAATCTGGAAGTCTATCGCAAGATGCTGACCCCCCGGATCAAGTTGACCCTTTCTCTCCCGGAACAGGAAGACACGTGTCGTGCAGAGGTGGATCCTGTGGCGTTGCACCAGATTATGCTCAATCTGCTGGCCAATGCACGGGATGCCATGGAGGGTGCGGGGAAGGTGGACATCCGCGTTTCCTTTGAACGCCGATCCAGTCGTCCAGGCCAGCCCGAGCGAGACTGGGTGTGCGTCAGGGTGGAAGATACGGGCAAGGGGATCCCGCCTGAACATCTGGACCGGATTTTTGATCCCTATTTTACCACCAAACCGTTCCAGCGAGGCACGGGACTGGGACTCGCCCAGGTGTACGGTCTGGTCCGCAATACCGGGGGATGGGTGGAGGTGGAATCGGAGGTGGGCAAGGGAACCACGTTTCTTCTTTATTTCCCCAGGGTGGTGGAGGAAACGGCGAAGACGTCCGCAGGAGAGGGTCACCTTGAGGGTTCACGCAAGAAACCGTACAATACACCGGAATCACCGACTTCTGAACAAGACGATCGTCCCTGAAATGGAGGAGGGATCTGATGGCGTTGAAGTCTCATAAGAAGCGTGCGATTATTCAGGCGTGGGCGCATCATGAAAAAGATACGGGGTCCACAGAGGTCCAGATCGCACTCCTGACGGAACGGATCCGCGAGATCACCGAGCATCTCAAGCGGAATCCCAAGGATATCCATTCGCGGTATGGGCTCATCAAACTGGTGAGCAAGCGAAAGAAGTTGTTGAAGTATCTTCAGCGTACCGACTTTGCGTCCTATCGTGAGGTGGTGAACCGCCTGGGTCTTCGGGGATGAGCGGCTCCGCAGTTGTGGTTGAGCGGGAAATCGCCGGCCGAACCCTGCGGATCACCACGGGGAAGGTGGCTCGTCAGGCGCACGGTTCGGTGTGGCTGGAATATGGCGATACGGTGCTTCTTGCCACCGCTGTGTGGAAACGGGTCCGGGAACCGCTCGGATTCCTTCCCCTTCTGGTGGAATACCGGGAACAGACGTACGCGGCGGGGAAAATCCCGGGTGGTTTTTTGAAACGGGAGGGTCGACCGCGGGATCGTGAGATCCTGAACGGCCGTGCCATTGACCGGGCACTTCGTCCGCTCTTTCCGAAGGGGATGATGGATGAGGTGGAGGTGGTGGTCCAGCTTCTTTCCTATGATCTGGAGCAGGAACCGCACTTCCTGGGCATCATTGCCGCATCCAGCGCCCTGATGGTTTCTGAGATTCCCTTTGAAGGACCGGTAGCGGCGGTGCGGATGGGGGAGGTGGATGGAGAACTGGTGCTCAATCCGGACAATTCTCTGGTGAACAGCAGGTCCCGGTTTGATCTTCTTGTGGCAGGTGCCGATCCGGAAACTGTCAGCATGATTGAGTTTACCGGGGACCGGGTCCCCGAGGATCGAATCCTCCAGGCGCTGGAAGCAGCCCAGCCGGTGCTGGAAGAAATCCGGGAAATGCAGATGGAACTCCGGGACCGCGCGGGGGTGGAGAAGGAAGAACCCACACGGGTGATCCCGAATGCAGAGCTTCTGGAAAAGGTCCGTTCCCGTGTGGAGGAGGAGCTCCTCACACTCCTGGAGATTCCGGAAAAAGTGGTGAGGGAACGTGCCATCATGGCCCTGGAAGATCAGGTGGTGGAGGCGCTGGCAGAGGAGCACCTGGAAGCCGAGGTGCGTACGGCGCTCTATGAGATTGAGAAAGATTTGATACGTCGGCGCATCCTGGAGGAAGGACGCCGGATCGATGGGCGGGCGCTGGACCAGGTTCGCCCCATTGACATTGAGGTGGGCATTCTCCCCCGCACACACGGTTCGGCTCTGTTTCGCCGGGGGGAAACCCAGGCCCTGGTGGTGACCACGCTGGGGACCACCGAGGATGTCCAGCGCCTGACCGAGCTGGAACCTGAAGACTTTAAACGTTTCATCCTGCATTACAACTTCCCGCCTTACTCCACGGGAGAGATTAAACCCCTGCGAGGCCCCAGCCGTCGTGAGATCGGACATGGCGCCCTTGCAGAGAAATCCATTGCCCCGTTGATTCCGGATGAGGAAACGTTCCCCTATACCATCCGCGTGGTGTCGGAGATTCTGGAATCCAACGGTTCCTCCTCCATGGCCACGGTATGTGGCGGCGTGCTTTCTCTGATGGATGCAGGGGTGCCCATTCGAGAACCTGCAGCCGGGGTTTCCATCGGTCTGGTGAGCCAGGGAGATCGCCCCGTATTCCTGACCGACATCATCGGGGCGGAAGACCATTATGGCGAGATGGATTTCAAGGTTGCAGGAACCCCCGCAGGGGTGACCGGCATTCAGCTGGATCTCAAACGCCGGGGTCTCCCCCTTCCCTGGGTGAGGGAGGCTATGGCGCGCGCCAGAAAAGCCAGGAATGAAATTCTTGAGATTATGCTGGAAGTGCTTCCCCGTCCTCGGGAAGAAATCTCCCGGTATGCACCCAAGGTGGCTGCAGTTTATATCCCCCGGGAGAAGATCGGAGAACTGATTGGCCCCGGTGGCCGTACCATTCGAAAACTTCAGGAAGAGACGGGCACGAGGATTGATATTGATGACAGCACCGGTCGGGTCACCGTGAGCGGGACCGACCGGGAGGGGGTGGAGACCTGCATCCAGCGGGTTCGCGAGATTACAGAGGATGTGGAGGTAGGGAAGGTCTATCTGGGCAAGGTGGTGCGAATTGCGAATTTTGGGGCGTTCGTGGAGGTATTGCCCGGGAAGGTTGGCCTGGTCCACATCTCTGAACTGGCACCCCATCGGGTGAAAAAGGTGGAGGATGTGGTCAAGGTGGGGGATGAAGTGCTTGTACGTGTTCTGGAACTGGAAGATTCGGGGAAAATCCGGCTGTCCCGTAAGGCAGCAATGAAGCAGGGCATCCGGATCCGAAAAGAAGATCAGGACTGATCGGGTCCTGGATCGCCGCCTGTGCGCGGCATTCGGGTATGTGGATCCAGCGGATCGGTATCCTGCTCCTTCTCATGAGCGCATGGATTCCGATCCGTTTTTCATATCCGGCTTCTCCCCGCAAACCCCTGGTGGTGGTGGACTGGTCCCCCAGTGTCCGGGAAGATCCCGGGAAACGTCGCTGGATCCTGGATCAGGTGGGAAGGATCCGTCGTCTTTCCCCCGAACTCCCGATCTTTGCTTTTTCTGACACGCTGGTCCCCTGGGAAGCGCGCACCCTTCTGGAAGGTCGGAACCGTACCCGGTGGCCACTTCCGGAACTGGATCCCATCCGTCCTGTGGTCTGGCTCACCGACGGACTGGTGCCCCCGCCCCGGGGAGCGGAACACGTCCCTGTGCTTCGCGCCCTGATCCCGGATTCACTGTACGCGACCGCCCGGATTCAGTGGCTGGACCCCCCGGGACCGGGACGACGGTGGACCCGGTTTCGTTTGAATCAACCCGTGGATTCCCTTACGGTGTTTCTGGATCAGCGCCTTCTCACCCGATGGCAAAACCCACGTCCCGGCACACTGGAGGTTGTTCTTCCGGTACTGGATGCAGGGGTTCAT
Source organism: Caldifarciminota bacterium (assembly GCA_027053375.1). Classification (GTDB taxonomy): domain Bacteria; phylum Hydrothermota; class Hydrothermia; order S141-80; family S141-80; genus JALUJC01. The sequence continues at coordinate 2,953 of JALUJC010000354.1, read as the reverse complement.
GAGTTGCGCGCAACCACACCCGCTGAAACCCTGAGCACGCGATGGGAGGAACCCGGACAGGCGTGGACAGCGGGTGTGTATTTTCGTACGCCCCGGGATGGCATTGGTCGACTTCGCCAGCTGCTGGAACTTGCGGGATGGCAGGTCCGTGCCTTCTGGATTCGATCGACCGACACCCTGGCGTTGACGCCACACGGAACACAGGTTGTTCACAACCTGCCTGCGGTGGATGTGGCGTGGCTCTGGTCCCGTGGTCTCACGGTTCCGTCGCCTGTTCATGTCTGGATGGTGCCCTTCCAGGGCACTTCTCCGGAGGTCCGACTTCGTGATACCCTGGGGGAGGCTTTGCTGGGGGCTTTTCCTGGAAACACGTCCGGGTATGTCTGGATGTGGCAACCCTTTGCAGAACGCAGCCGTGCTCAACCGGACCGGGCCCTGCAAACGGTGCGCCGGATCACCGCTTTTCTTCGGGCACGGCTACCCCGGGTACGGTGGACCCCCGCGGACACCGTGCGGCAAACACCGGGACCGGTCAGCTACATGCTGGAAGTGAACCCTCCTCTCCCGGTAAAGGTGATTTCTCCTGCGGAACTATCCTGCATGATGATGGGTCAGGGTCTCTATCGTTGTTCCCTGGATCTTCGGGAGGACACCCTGTCGGTACCTGTGCATCTTCGGATTGGTTCCCGACGCTGGACCTTTACCTTTCGCGCACATCAGGAAAGGGAACGGGGGACGCCACGCTGGGATGTGAATATGATCCGCCAGTGGGTGGAAGCAACCGGCGGGGAAAGCGATACACCGGATCACCTCCCGGAGGCACTGACTCCCCTTCCTCGTAAGGCGGACGTTTCCCTGGATCATCCCCTGATGCTCGTGCTTATCCTGGGCTGGCTGGTGTGGGTGTGGATGCAGGAGCAGAAGGAATGAGACAGGAGCCTTTTCTGTTCGGTGCGGCCACCAGCGCCTATCAGGTGGAAGGCCACGATCCTGCCGCAGATTGGGCGTGGTATGCACGGGAGGGAGGCGTTCCTCCCTGCGATCAGGCTGTGGATCACTGGCGTCGATGGAAAGAGGATTTCCTTCTGCTCAATGCGTTTGGTTATTCGGCGTATCGTTTTTCCCTCTCCTGGTCCAGGATTCAGCCGGAACCCGATCGGTGGGATGATCGGGCACTGGATCGGTATGCCGTCATGCTTGACGAACTCCATCGGCTGGGGATCACGCCGCTGGTCACCCTCCATCATTTTGTCAATCCCTGGTGGATTTCAGAGAAAGGGGGGTGGGAACAACCTGAGACGGTGGAGCGATTCCTCGGGTTTGTTCGGAAAGTTCTGGATGCCCTGGGTGGTGAGGTGCCCTACTGGATCACGCTTAATGAACCGGTGGTCTATGCCGTACAGGGTTGGGTGGAGGGAACCTGGCCCCCCTTTGTTCGATCGCTCCCCCGGGCCTTTCGGGTGCTCCGTCATATGGCCATGGCGCATGTGCTGGCCTATCGGGAGATCAAATCAAGGTACCCTTCCGCGTTTGTTGGGCTTGCAAAACACCTGATCACCATCGTTCCCCTGCATACCCGGGGTCCCGACCGGTGGAGTGCCGGGATTCTGGATGCTCTCTTTAACTGGCGATGGCTGGAAGGCGTGGCGCGCGGAACGCTTCCCTTCCCCTTTGGTCGGGGTGAGGTTCTGGGTGTTCCGCCCGTCCTGGATTTTCTCGGGATCAATTATTACGCGCGGCGCAGGGTGCGGTTTGACCCACGCCCCTGGGCCCTGTTTCTCCGTGTGGTGCCTCCGCCTTCCCCACCACGCAACCAGATGGGCTGGGAGGAGGATCCCCGGGGATTGACGGAACTTCTTTTGAAAGCGCACCAGAAACTGGGGGTTCCCCTGTGGATAACGGAGAATGGAATCGCTGTAGATGAAGATTTACTCCGTCAGCAGTTTATCAACGATCACCTTCTTGCGATTCAGGAGGCACGAAAAAAGGGTGTCCCGGTGGAAGGCTATCTGTACTGGTCTCTGCTGGACAATTTTGAATGGGCGGAAGGATTTCGTCCCACGTTTGGACTGGTGAGGGTGGTTCGGCCTTCCATGGATCGGATTCCCCGTCCCAGTGCACGGTACCTGCGGACACGGGTGGAACAGCTGTTCTTCCCCTCTTCGCCATGAGGACACCCTATCCTCCAGCTTCCATGCGTGCGCAGGTCCAGCGCTTTCTTGTAGAACACGGTGTGCGCAATGTCAGGGTGCTGGTAGCGGTTTCAGGCGGAGCGGATTCCACGTTTTTGTTGTGGATGGTGGACCATCTTGCCCGTGTGCTTGATCTGGAGATTATCGCGCTCTATGTCAACCACGGCGCTGGTCGGGAAGCGGAAGAGACCCATGTGCGGCAGTGGGTGCGCCATCTCGGGCACCCCCTCCGGATCTTTCGCTATCACGGTCCTTCACCGGAAACGAACCGGGAAGCATTCTGGCGTCGCCTCCGCCAGTACGCCTATCATCGTGCACTTCAGCAAACAGGTGCACGGTGGTTGCTTACCGGCCATCAGGGGACGGACCTTCTGGAAACGTTGATGATCCAGTGGATTCGGGGTTCGGGGCTGCGGGGGCTCCGTTCCCTTCAACCCCGGCGTGGACGCGTGTTGCGTCCTCTTCTGAGGTTCACCCGGGAGGAGATCCGGGAGGCACTTGAGGAGGCCGGGATCCCTTATGTGGAGGACCCGGCCAACCAGGATGTGCGTTACCTCCGGGTGCGTATCCGCCAGGAATGGCTTCCCCGCTTTCGTGCCCTGCGTCCGGGAGCAGAACACCGTGCCTTGACGTTGCTTACCCAGCTGGACCAGGCGTATCAGGGTCTCCTCTGGGCAGGGGAACGTCTCTGGAGTCGTGCGCTTCGGGCGGTTTATCCATCGGGTGTGGTCCTTGACAGGACGGTATGGACCCGCTACGAT
>JALUJC010000353.1 GCA_027053375.1 Caldifarciminota bacterium | reverse complement strand
GCAGGGGAAGCCGGGGTGAAGGTGATTCTTGAAACCGCGCTGCTTACACCGACCCAGGTTCAAAAATCGGTTCGTGCCGCCATTCGTGCCGGTGCGGCCTTTGTAAAGACCAGCACCGGCTTTTCCTCCCGGGGAGCTTCGCTGGAGGATATCTTGTTGATGCGAGAAACCGCGGGAGGGAAGATCCGGATCAAAGCCAGCGGTGGTATCCGTACCGCGGAGCAGGCCGTCCGGTTTCTTGTGGCGGGTGCGGATCGTCTGGGATTGTCCCGGAGTGTGCAGATTCTTGAAGAATACAGAAAGTTCTGGGATGTACGGGAGGGTTCTTCATGAAGGAAGAGAAAATGCGCGTGGTGATTACCGGGGCTTCCCGGGGGATCGGCGAGGCCACGGCACGGGTGTTTCATGCATCGGGCGCCCGGGTGGCGCTGGTGGCACGGAACCGCGAACGGCTTGCTCAGCTTGCCCGGGATCTAGGAGAAGAACGGGTTCTGACGGTTCCCGCGGATCTGAGCGATCCGGAAGCACCCCGGGAAGTGCTCCGTGTGGTTCAGGATGCGTGGGGGGGCGTGGATGTGCTGGTCAATAACGCAGGGATCACGCGGGATCGGTTTCTGCTCCGTCTTACAGAAGACGACCTGGAACAGGTCCTGAACGTCAATCTTAAAGCAGCTTTTCGTATGGCCCGAACGTTCCTCCGCCCCATGTTGAAAGCCCGTTCCGGTGTGATCATCAACGTCTCGTCGGTGGTTGGAATGACCGGAAATCCAGGACAGAGCGTCTATGCAGCCAGCAAAGCCGGATTGATCGCTTTCACACGCTCGCTTGCGAAGGAGGTGGGGTCCCGCCAGATTCGTGTGGTTGCCGTGGCGCCGGGGTTTATTGAAACCGATATGACCCGGGACCTGCCCCAGGAGGTCAAAGAGGCCTATCACCGTCAGATTGCGCTGGGGCGCTTTGGACAGCCCGAGGAAGTGGCAAAGGTGATTCGATTTCTTGCCTCTCCAGAAGCTTCGTACATCACCGGTCAGGTGATCGTGGTGGATGGAGGGTTGATCTAAGGCAACGACCTGAGGAATGGGAAAAAATGCGAAGGGGGGCGCGCATGCGCCCCCCTTCGCATGGTTCGTGCACGAAGGAAACCTGTCAGTGCACGATCACCAGCCTCCGCTTGAACGTGGTGGATCCTGCGTTCACCTTCAGGAAATAGACCCCCGCAGGCAGGTCCAGGTGCTGCTGGATTTCCTGAACGCCCGGTCCCACCACCCCATCAAAGAGTTTCCTTGCCTGACGTCCTGATTCGTCATACAGGGCAACGCGCAGCTTGCCACCCCGGGGGAGCTGGAAGCGCAGGTGCAGGTTCCCACGGGTTACAGGTGGGTTGACCATCTGGAACAGGCGGGTACGAACCGGCTGTTCCTCGGTGCCCGTGACTGTTCCGCCCATGCCCACCACCGGGGTGGGAGACAGTCCCACGGCCTGGATGTCATCAATATACCAGCCGAGATCGTTGGTGTTGGCATCGGTGCCGAACTGAAAGCGAATGATGATGGAATCGCCGGGTGCAGCGAGTATCTGGTTCCCTGTATTCCGTTGTCCAGTACTGTTCAGGGTAAAGAAGCTCAGATCAAAGGTATCACTGATCCAGTTTCCAGACTGCCCGGTAAATGCAGGCTCGCCCTGAATGGGAGCTCCGGAAGACCAGCTGTTGATCGTCCCATCGTAACCCCGTCGAGGATACAGCAGGGTCCAGGTGTTCCCACCATCCAGGGAATATTTTACATTCCCACCATCCCACCCGTTCTCAATGGAGTACCAATGCCAGATCACCAGATAAGGGGTACCACAGTAATAATTTCGGTAAAAAGTTTTGTCCAGTGTCCAGTT
>JALUJC010000352.1 GCA_027053375.1 Caldifarciminota bacterium | reverse complement strand
GTCCTGCACCCACTCAAAATAGGAAACCAGCACACCGCCCGCGTTCGCCAGGATATCCGGCACCACCACGATGTTTCTGGAAAAGAGGACTTCGTCCGCCTCAGGCGTGGTGGGACCGTTGGCACCTTCCACAATAAACCGTGCCTGGATTGTTTTCACGTTCCCTTCGTGGATCTGGTTTTCCATGGCGGCAGGAACGATGATGTCCACATCCAGCGAGAAAAACGCCTCAGCGGGCAGGGTTTGTGCACCGGAGAAGCCTTTGACACCGGGAATGTCCATGCCCTGCTGATAGGCTGCCTTCTGGTCGTCCACATAGGTCATCAGTTTCTCCACCGGAAGGCCATCGGGATGATAGATGGTGCCCGTGATGTCCTGCACAGCCACAACTTTTGCGCCAAACCGCTTCTGGAGGTAATAGGCCGCAAAGCTGCCCACGTTGCCGAAACCCTGAACCGCCACGCGTTTGCCTTCCAGAGATTCGCCGTAGAGTTTCAGGATCTCATCCGTGACAATGGCCACCCCGTGTCCCGTGGCTTCCCGGCGACCGGCTGACCCACCAATGATCCGGGATTTTCCTGTCACCACCCCGGGCTCGGAATGGCCCCGGAACACACTGTAGGTGTCCATGATCCAGGCCATTGTCTTGCTTCCCGTATACATGTCAGGCGCGGGAATATCAATGTCCGGACCCAGGAGGGGCATGAGCTCATAGGTAAACCGTCGGGTGAGCCGCTGCAGTTCGGATTCGGAGAGTTCAAAAGGATTGCAGATCACCCCTCCCTTGGCACCGCCAAAGGGAATATCAATGACCGCACATTTCCATGTCATCCAGGCAGCAAGAGCTTCCACCTCCTCCCTGGAAACTTCAGGGGCAAACCGGATCCCCCCCTTGAAGGGACCGCGGAAGTCGTTGTACTGACACCGGAAGCCTTTGAATACCCGTATGCTGCCGTCATCCATTTTCACCGGGATGGAGATCTCCACCATGCGCTTGGGATGACGGAGAATCTCCAGTAGCCCGGGGTCCAGATTCATGACGCGGGCCGCCTTCTCCAGCTGATGGCGTGCCACCTGGGCAGGGTTTCTGCCTTTCATCGTTCTTTCTCCTTTTGGGGTAGCGGTCGTACAAAGATGAGACGCCCGGTATCCGATTGAAGAACCGTGACGACCTCCACATCAATCTCCTCCCCGATATACGGCGCACCCTCTTCCACCACCACCATGGTTCCATCCTCAAGATAGCCTACACCCTGACTGCTCTCTTTTCCCTGACGCTGAACAAACAACCGGAACCGATCTCCCGGGAGGAAAATGGGGCGCAATTCCTGCGCCAGGGCGTTGATGTTCAGCACGCGCACACCCTGGACTTCTGCTGTTTTGTTCAGGTTGTAATCTGTGGTGATCAGCGCTGCGCGTCTTTTCCGGGAAAGTACCACCAGTTTGCTGTCCACGTCCCGTGCCTCGGGAACCTCGTCCTGAATAATCACCACGCGGGGGGTTTTCAACTTTTGCAGTTCTTTCAGCAGATCCAGCCCCCGCCGGCCCTTGGTCCGCCGATGATGATCCTTGGAATCTGCAATCCGTTGAAGTTCCGCGATCACGAAACGCGGGATCATAAGTTCACCTTCGAGGAACCCGGTACGCGCCACACCCAGGAGCCGGCCGTCAATGATGGCACTTGTGTCCACGATTTTGGGTCGGCAATTGCGTCGTGGACCCTCCAGCTGATAAAACCAGCGGAAAAAGGTCAACCGGTCCCGATGCACAAAAGCATAGGCCAGGATCACATACACAATGGCCAGATAAGCAAGAACGAACACCTGTGGGGCGTACGCATGGAAAACGGGCCACCGCGCGATGGCCATGGCGCCTTCTCTTCCGAGAAAGAGTGCAAAGGCAAGCCCGACGAAAAAGGGCAGCGCATCACGCGGGTGGATTTTTTCCAGCAACCCTTCCAGCAACACAATCCCCAGGGCTACCATCAGCAACAGGGGAACCCCCAGGCCGGGAGGCAGATGAAAGGAGGAAAGGAGCACGCCTCCGACCACCACGAATAAAACCACAAACAATCCTCTAAGCCAGTACATCTTCTGCGACCTCCTGAAAAGATCGGACCTGCCGGATCCGCAGCCCCCGGATCCGGAGGCGTTTTCCCATGGGGGGAAGATAGGCCCGGGTGAACCCAACACGCTGGGCTTCTTTCAGCCGTCGTTCCATCCCGGGAATCGTGCGCACCGTACCGGAAAGATCCAGTTCTCCGAGGAAGAGGGTGCGTGCGGGAAGGGGAATCCGACGATAGGCAGAAAGCAGGGCCATCAGAATGGCCAGATCCGCGGCCGTTTCCTGGATACGGAACCCTCCCAGAACCTGAAGAAACACGTCCAGTTTCCGGAGTTCCGTGCCCAGGTATCGATCCGCAATGGCCAGCAACATGGCCAGCCGTTTGGGATCAAATCCCGTCACCGTCCGTTGAGGAACGGGAAAGGGAGTGGGCGTGACAAGCGCCTGGATTTCCACCAGAAAGGCACGCTGTCCCTCCAGGAGAGAGGTCACCGCGACCCCCACACCCTGCTCCTGCTGCAGATCCACAAAATAAGCCGTGGCATCGGGAAGCTCCCGAAACCCTTCCCCCGTCATCTCCAGCATGCCGATTTCCGAGGTGGGTCCAAAGCGGTTCTTGACCGCCCGGAGCACCCGCAGGCCCAGCACGGCATCCCCTTCCAGATAGAACACACCATCCACCATGTGTTCCAGCGTACGCGGTCCCGCCAGGTTGCCCTCTTTGGTCACATGGCCCACCGCGATCACCGTCACCTGATACTGCTTGGCGTACTGCAAAAGGGCGGTTCCGCATTCCCGAACCTGGGTCACGCTTCCCGGTGCAGCAGGCACATCGGGGTCCAGCACGGTCTGAATGGAATCCACCACCACCAGGGAAGGTTGAATCTTCCGGGCAGCATGAAGAATCCGCCGGATATCCGTTTCAGCAAGCAAAAAGACCCGCTCCTGCAGCACCCCCAGTCGTTCGGCACGCAGACGAACCTGTGCGGGGCTCTCTTCACCGCTCACATACAGCACACGTCGGTCCTTCTGACGGGCAAGATCCCCGGCCATCTGCAGCAACAGCGTGGATTTCCCCACACCAGGATCCCCACTCACGATCAGGAAACTCCCCGGTACCAGCCCACCCCCGAGCACCCGGTCCACCTCCTGAATCCCCGTGGCAATCCTGGATACATCCTCCATGGGGACCTGGGAAAGCGGGACCGGTGTAGCCGGGGTCACCCCTTCCTCGGGCAGGATCCAGCTCCGATGCCCCTCCTTTACGGGAACCTCTTCCTCTTCCAGGGTATTCCAGGACTCACAGTTGGGACATCGGCCGAACCATTGAATGCTGACATAGCCACACTTCGTGCAACGGTACTGGGTTCGAGTTTTCATCAGAACAGGCTGAACTTCACGTAGCGCTTGGGATGCGCACGTAGATCCAACAGCAAACTGTCAAGAGATCGCAGCGTGGTGCGCAGTTCCTGGTAGAGTGAATCTTCGCGAAGAAGTTTCTGCACACTCCCTTCCCCATGCTGGAGCAGTGCGAGAAGTGAATCGGTTCGGAGGGAAAGGGCCTGCAGGGAGCGCAGGGTGGAATCCAGATTGCCCTGATTCTGTTCAATTAACCGGGCGATGTTGGCCGTCAGACGCTCAATCTGGGCACTGGACCGCTCAAAGGTGATCAATGCCCCTCCCAGGGCGATCTGTACCGAATCAATCAGCTGGTTGATCTTCATAAAGGTGGTGTCCAGGCCTTCCATCACCTCCCCCATGGACGAAAGGACCTCGGCCAGTCCCCGGGGACTGTGTCCCCGGATCAGGGCGTTGTCAGGAAGTTCGCGTCCTTTTCCGGGGGAAAGGGTCAGCCGAAACTGCCCCACGAGGCCCTGGGTCTCCACCCAGGCTTCCGCACCTTCCCGGAGCGGGAAATCATCCAGCGTAATCCATGCCACCACACTGTCCTGATAGACCTCGATCTTCCCGATGCGACCCTTGGGAACCCCCATCACGGTGACCAGATCCCCCTCATTGATTCGGGCCACATCGTGAAAGCTGACCCGATAGTGATACCGCTTCTGAGCAAAGCGAAAACGTGTAAGATAAAAGTATCCTCCCAGCAATACCCCTATCGCAAGCAGGGAAACCAGTCCGACTTTAAAATAATTCGCTCGCATCCTTACCTCCAGTACTGGAGCACCAGGCGCTGACCCTGACGCCAGATTACGAACACAATTCTCCGCGCATGCTGGACGATGCGGCGCACCTCCCGCACCGAGCGGACCGGTGTCTGGTTCACAGAAACCAGAACATCCCCGGTTTCAAATCCCAGGCGGGACGCCACCGAACCGGAAGGCACCCGCACAAAATACAACCCGCTTTTTTCCGGATATTCCAGCACCCATGCAAGATCCTGATTCACCCTGCGGACCGTGGCACCGAACAGGGTGTCCGCTGGTGGAAGGGAAAGCTCCGGGACCACGAAGCGGAAAAAGCGGATCTTCCCATCACGCAGGACCTTCCCCCGGAGCACATCCCCCGGAACCAGCGCATAGGTTACATCTCGAAAATCCCCCACGTTATAAATGGGGCGTCCATTCAGTTCTACAAGGACATCCCCATCTTCCAGGGTGCGGGCAGCGGGATGCCGTTCCAGCAGATCCCGGATCAGGATGCCCCGATGTCCCCGCACAGCCAGGGCTTCTCTGAGCGAAGGGGTGAGCGGTTGTACCCGAAAACCGAGCACCACCGGACGCACACGACCGTAGGCTTTTAATTCTCTTACCACTTTCCGTGCTGTATTGATGGGAATGGCGAACCCCACACCCTCGGACCCGCCCGAACTGGAAAGAATGAAGGTATTGATGCCCACCACTTCGCCAGAAAGCGTGACCAGCGGTCCACCGGAGTTTCCGGGATTGATGGCAGCATCTGTCTGGATCATGTCGTAGTACTTCCGATCCCGTTGTCCTTTCAGCGTACGGTGCAGCGCAGACACAACCCCCATGGTCACCGTGGGTTCCAGATCTTCCAGATAGATCCCAAAAGGATTCCCCAGGGCCAGCACCACCTGCCCGATGGCGAGGCTGTCGGAGTTCCCGAGCTTTGCCGCCCTGAGAGGATGCTCGGGGCTGATTTTCAAGAGCGCAAGGTCATAAACATGGGCCACACCGATGAGACGGGCGGGGTACTGTTCTCCAGAAGGCAGGGTCACCAGGATACTGTCTGCTTTTTCCACCACATGGGCGTTGGTCAGAATCTCTCCTGACGGGGATAGCACCACCCCTGTCCCCAGACTCTGGACCTTTCGCGTCATGGTTTCCGGGGGAAAGAAGAACTGCCAGAAGGGATCCGACATCCATGGAGCCTGGACGACCTCCGTACTCATGGCAGAAATGGAGACCACGGCAGGACTCACCTTCCGGGCAACCGCCATGAGTTCCTGTTCAAAAGCATCCAGCGCAGAACGTGCCTGCAGGGTGGTGGCGATCAGAAGCAATCCCAGCCCGATCCTCCATCCCCGACCAGCCCGAAGACTGAAGGAAACAAACCCACCCCCCACCAGACGACCCATCTCCCTGATCCCTTATGCGCCCTGCTGCATTCGGGCTTCCACTTTCTTCCAGTCCTGGAGAAACTTTTCCACCCCGATATCCGTCAGCGGATGACGCACCAGCTGACGGAGCACTTTGGGGGGAACGGTCACCACATGGGCACCCAGACGTCCCGCTTCGAGGACATGAACGGGATGACGGACCGATGCCACCAGCACCTCCGCTTCATAGTCTCCATGGTCCAGGATGTCCAGCAATCCCGCCAGCATCTCCATGGAAGGGGTGGAAATGTCATCCAGTCGTCCGAGAAAAGGAGAAAGGTATCGGGCGCCGGCTTTCGCTGCAAGCCATGCCTGGGTTGCGGTGAAGATCAACGTCATGTTCACCCGGATTCCTTCCCGGGAAAGGACGCGCGTAGCCTTCAACCCCTCAATGGTCATGGGAATCTTGACCACAATGTGCGGATGAAGGGAGGCGAGTTCTCTCCCCTCGGAAATCATGCCTTCTGCATCGGTGGCCACCACTTCCGCGGACACGGGTCCATTCACGGTCTCACAGATCCTGACCAGCAGTTCCCGCGGATCCCCCTCTTCTCTGGACAGCAACGTGGGATTGGTGGTCACGCCATCCACAACACCCCAGGCCACCATCTCTTCAATGTCCGGCAAATGCGCTGTATCCAGAAACAGTTTCACGCAACACCTCCCCGTTTGGTCGAATCTGGGGAATTATACGGATGCAGGAAAAGACCATCAAACCGGCACCCCGCCTATCATGCATGGGGGAACCGGTCAGGACCCGAAAAGGCCCTCGGGGGTCTGAAAGACTTTGAACCCCTCCCCACCGACTGCGAGATAAAGGGTTTTCCCGAGCAGCCGGGCATCATAGGCATGCCGGAAACCGTCCCGGAGACGCCACAACAAACGCAGGGAGTCGTTTTTCAGGGTATAA
>JALUJC010000351.1 GCA_027053375.1 Caldifarciminota bacterium | reverse complement strand
GATGTGGGGTGAGCTGGGAAGAGCAGCTGGCACTCGCCGGGATTCTGTGGTTCCCCCCTGCGGATCTTGTGGACAGTTTCTATCTCCCCCGATCCGCACCTCTCGCCTCCGGTGCGGGCTACGCAGGTCCTGACGCCGCGGTGGGACCCGATGGGCGGCTTTACCTGGTCTGGGCGGAAACCATCCCGGATGAACCGGGGAACACGGACCTTTTTCTTGCGGTGAGCACCTCCCTCTTCGCAGCCCCTCCAGAACGTCCTCCTGCCCCGGGCTTCACACTGCGGTACCGGTCCTGGGGCTGGGAGATTCATGTGCCTGAAAGCGAGCCCGTGATCCTGCGGGACCTCAGCGGTCGTGTGTTCCGCATATCCCGAACTTCCCTGCTTCCCTACCCATCCCCGGCAGGGATCTGGTGGGTGTGTTTTCGGGCACGGTGTGTCCGCGTGATCAGCCCGGGAGGAACACCATGAGACGGGACATACGCAGGGCGGGAATTTTTCTGCTGATCCTTCTGACCTCCTGCATTGAACAGCTCCCTTCTCCGCCGGAGGTTCAGCCCGCTGTTCCCGCTTCGTCCACCCTTCTGCTGGTGCTCAACACCCTCTCCCGGGAGGTCTCCGCACTGGACCTCACGGGAGACTCCCTCCTCCCTCCACCCTTTCTGCGTGCCGGGCGCTGGACCAACCGGATCCACACCCAGGGGGGATACCTCTGGATTGTAAACTCTGGAGAGAACAACATCTACTGGATGGATCTGAACACCGGGAGCCTGGACACGCTCCATGTGGGCAGTGGTCGCAATCCATGGGACGCCCGATGGAGCGAACGCCTTCGGCGGCTCTTTGTCACCAACTGGCTCACCCATACCCTGTCTGCACTGGATCCTTTCCGCGACTCCGTGCTGTGGGAAGTCTCCGTGTGCGCAAATCCCGAGGGACTCGTGGTGGTCTACAGCCGGGTCGTCGTTGCCTGCACCGATTATATCCATGGTTACGCGCACAGCGGGATCCGGGTGGTGGATGGTCATCATGGAACCCTGCTGGACAGCCTGTCCCTGGGGGCCAACCTCCAGGAGGTAATCCTTGACCGTGAAGGCGATCTCTATGTCCTGAGTACCGGGGACTATGCCACCACGCCGGGCAAACTGTACCGTCTCCGATTGGATCCTCTGCGTGTGGTGGACAGCCTCATGCTCGGAGGATTTCCCGGAAGCCTCTTCCTCTCTCCAGAAGGGGTGCTGGTGATCGGAGGGTTCCAGGGTGGTGTTTTCCGGTATGACGCGGAAGCAGAAACCCTGCGCACCCATCTGTCCCTGGACGACGTGGCGGACGTCCTGGAATGGAAGGGGAAACTCTATCTTGCCAGGTTTTCCCTGGATGTTGTGGAGGTCCGTGACACCCTGGGGAATCTCCTGCAGCGCTGGTCCGTGGGGGACGGCCCTCTGGATCTGGAAATCCTTCCTCCGGCGATGATCTCTCCTTTAAACAAAACAGAATCTGCGCTTTCCCCATCCATTGATGGTCTTGCGGCTTCCCCGTATGATTGACGTGTGCGCAGAAGCCGAATGTTTCTCGGATGGTTCCTGTTGCTGTGGGCATGGCCTGCCCGGGCACGCCCGGGATATCTTTCCCAGCTTCCGCCCCGGGTAAGGAAATGCCAGATCTGTCATATGACCCGCTCCGGGATGGGCGGACTGAACCCCTTCGGGGAAGCCTTTAAAGAACGAGGATCGGTGCAACAACTTCTGCCACTGGATCCTGACGGGGACGGCTTCACCACCCAGCAGGAGTTTGAGGCCGGCACCAATCCGGGCAATCCTCGCAGCTATCCAGGTGCACCACCGGAGATCCCCCTGCTCCCCCTCACGCTGGTTGTGATCGGGGTCACCGGTGGTGGCCTTTTCCTGTGGAGACTCAGGAGGTATCCGCATGAGTGAATTTGGACGCGCGTTGCTTTTTCTTGCCTTTGGGACTTCGTTGTACGCCTTTATCGCCCTGGTGCTGTCCAACCTGAAGGGCGATGCTCGCTGGAAAGAGTCCGGAATCCGCGGCCTGCAGGCCACCGTGGGGGTGCTCACCGTGGCGTCCATCGCCCTTGTCAGTGCACTGATTCGGGCGGATTATTCCCTCCAGTACGTGGCACTCCAGGTCAGTCCGGGCATGGGTCTGACCTATCGGATCGCCGCCTTCTGGGCAGGAATGGACGGTTCCATGCTTTTCTGGAGCTGGGTGCTTTCTCTCTATATTCTTGCGCTGCTCTGGGAAACGCGACAGGAACGTCACGACCCCCTCCACAGCTGGGCCTATGCCTCCCTCGCGCTCTCCCTCAGTTTCTTCGTGTTTATTGCCGCCGTGTTCTCCAACCCCTTCAAACCTGCGGAGATGCTGGTCAGCGAAGGAAGGGGCATGAATCCACTCCTGATGAACGTCTGGATGCACACCCATCCTGTGGCCCTTTACCTGGGTTACACGGGGCTGGCCATCCCCTTCAGTTACGCCATGGCGGCACTTCTCGCTGAACGGGTGGACAACACCTGGGTCCGATTTATCCGTAAGTGGACCCTGATCCCCTGGGTTTTCCTGACCATCGGGATCATCCTGGGGGGTCGCTGGGCATATCTGGAACTGGGCTGGGGAGGGTACTGGGCATGGGATCCCGTGGAGAACGCCAGTTTCATGCCCTGGCTGACCGCCACCGCCTTCCTGCATTCCATTATTGTGCAGGAAAAACGCGGGATGCTGAAAATCTGGAACATCAACCTGGCGGTGATCACCTTCCTGTTTGCCCTGATCGGAACCTACATCACCCGCAGCGGCGCGCTCACTTCCGTTCATGCCTTCGCCGAATCGGAACTCGGTCCCTGGTTTGCCGGCGCCATCTGGTCCATCGCCGTGGTGGCGGCTGGCCTTCTCTATATGAAACGACACCGCATCCAGAGCGAGCACCGGCTGGAGACCCTCTTCTCCCGGGAAGGCTTTTTCCTGATCAACAACTGGGTTTTTCTGGCCCTGGCGCTCACGGTGGCCTGGGGGACCCTTTTCCCCATTGTTTCGGAGGCCTTTACAGGCATCAAGGTGACGGTGGGCCAGCCCTTCTTCAACTCCGTGACCCCTCCGCTGTTCCTGCTCCTGATTTTCCTCATGACGGTGGCCCCGATCATCTCCTGGCGGCGTGCTTCCAGCCGTGCGCTGGTGCGGTCACTGGCCTGGCCCACGGTCCTCGCACTCCTGACCGGGGGTGCGCTGGGAATCGGGATGCGAGCTCCCCTGATCCCGCTGCTGGGATACACCCTGGCATCCTGGACGGTCTACACCACGCTTTACGAAGTCTTCCGTGTGGGACGTGCCCGCGCACGCCGAAAGGGAATTCCACTCTTCAGGGGTGTGGTTGAACTCCTTCGCACCGACCATCGCCGCTATGGAGGGTATATCGTGCACGTGGGCGTGGCCCTGATTGCGATCGGTATCGTGGGGAGTTCCGCTTTTCGCCAGCGGCTGGAGAAAGAATACCCCGTGGGTTCCACGTTTTCCTTTGAAGGGTTTCAGATTGCATTCAAAGACATACAGCAGGGAATCGAACCCGATTACCGGTACAGCCGTGCCACCCTGGAAGTCACGGATCCCCTGGGGAAGTCCAGGCTTCTTTATCCGGAATACCGGTTTTACTTCAAATGGAATATGAACACTGCAGAGGTGGCCCTCTGGCCCCACTGGTCGGGGGATTTCTATGCGGTCCTGAACGGATACGACGAGGATCAACGGATGGGATTGTTCGTGCTGTTCTGGAATCCCCTGGTGGGTTTCCTGTGGGTGGGCGGCCTGCTGGTGGTGTTCGGGGGCTTCTATGCCCTGCTCCCCTCACATCGCCGGAACCGTAGCCGGCTTGAACAGGAGCAACCGGTATGATCCCCATCCTGATCTTCTCCCTGATACTGGCGGCGACACTCTACTGGGTTCTTGAGCCCCTGGTTCTTCCTCACCGTACGGAACTCCGGGCCCATGCGGATCCCAGAGCGGATCTTCAGGCGCGTGTGGAGATCCTTCTTCAGGAACTCCGGGATCTGGACCTGGAACACGAAGCCGGAAAAATGGACGACACCACGTATGCCCAGGTTCGAAAGTCTCTCCGTGCGGAACTGGCCCAGCTTCTCTCTGAGCTGGAGGGTTCGTCATGAAAGCGCTGCGAGGGATCCTGATCGCCGCAGGGGTGGTGATCCTTCTGCTCACTGCCTACGCCTGGTGGGAACAGGGGAGGACGGTACCCCAGGGGGGATCGCTGATTGACCAGCCTGCCCCTTCCATCCGCCTTGCGCGCATGGTCAGTGGAGGCCTTGCCCTCCCCGACACCTTTCAGCTTTCTGACTTTCGTGGTCGCTGGGTGGTGCTGAACTTCTGGTCCTCCTGGTGTGTGGAATGTCGGCGGGAGGTGCCCATTCTGAACCAGTTCTGGAAAACCCTCCAGGAGGCGCAGGATTCCATGGTGGTGGTTCTGGGGGTCAATGTCTGGGACAAACCCACGCCGGCCCGGCGTTTCATTGAAACCTTTCGTCTTTCCTTCCCAAGCGGTGTGGACCTGACCCGGACTGCCGGCGCCCGGTATGGTCTGACCGGGATTCCGGAAACCTTCCTCATTGACCCGGAGGGCGTGATCCGGGACCACATTATTGGAAGTGTCACGCCGGCCTGGCTGGAACAGGTACGGGAGAGGGGCCATGAAAGGAAAAACCTGGACCATCCTGCTGGTGGAGGATGATCCCCTGCTGGGGGATTCGGTGGTGGAGTTCCTGAAGGATGCCGGATACGAGGTGATCTGGGCACGGAGTGTGGCGGAGGGACTTCAATATCCCCTTGAAGGCCTGGATATGGCAATCCTGGACTGGCAGCTTCCCGATGGAACAGGGCTGGACCTTCTCCGGCACATCCGTCAGAAACGCCCCGATCTCCCGGTGATCTTCCTGACCGTCCGGCGCTATGTGGAAGACAAAGTGCAGGCCTTCCAGACCGGAGCAGATGACTATATGGTCAAACCCTTTGATCCCCCGGAACTGGTGGCCCGCATCCATGCTCTCCTGCGTCGGGTTTATCCACAGGAAACGAGATTTCGCATAGGAGAAGCGGAAGTGGATCTGGAACAGGGGGTTATTCAGTCCCCCCGGGGAAGTTACGCACTTCCCCGGAAAGAACTGCTTCTGCTGAGAGAACTCTGGAAGCGGCGGGGGAAAATCGTGCCCTACGTCCATCTCTATGAAGTGCTGTGGTCACCGGAGGAGTCCCCAAATCCTGCCAGTCTGCACGTGTTTGTCAGCCACCTTCGCCAGCACCTGGGCAAGGACGCCATAGAGAATGTCCGGAATATGGGCTACCGCCTTAAGGCGTAAACTCTTCCTTTCCCGACTGCGTATTGCCCTCCTTTTCGCGCTGGGGGTGATGCTGGTGGTCTGGATGGTGGAGGGCTTTCATTATGTGGGGCACCTCCGCAGGGTGAAATTTGAGGCGGAGAGCATCCTGAAAGAGGACATGCTCACCCTTCTGGGCGCCCTGGAAAGCCTTGAGCACGATGCACCGCACCTGCGGCCTGAAGAACTCTCGGTTGCCATTGCCCGTTTTCCCTTCCATTCCGGGACACTCTGGTCCGTCTTCCGTGGTGATGAACCGGTCCCCTGGCTGATCTCCCCACGCGGAGGCCTCCGGATTCATCCACCGGAAGGTGCCGTGCTCTGGACAGCCTATGACATTCTTCATTTCCACTGGACCTGGGAAGAAAAAGAATACGGTCCCCTTCATCTTGTCACCTCCTATCCCCTCTCCTGGCGTATTCGCGAGATCACCCACCGGAGCCTCCGTGAGGTCTTTCTCTATTCTCTTCTTGCACTTACCGTGGGATTCATGTTTGGCTGGATTTATGCGGGGTGGAGTTTCCGCTCGCTGGAAGACGCCCTGCATCTCTATGACCATATTCTGCTGCAGGGAGCACATGACCTGAAGACCCCCCTTGCGTTGCTTCGTCTTGAGATATCCCGTCTGTCCCGAGAAGCCTCAACAGCCCGCATCAAAGCAGCCCTTCGCCGTCTTGAGCAACTCGCCGACGATATTCTCTTCCTGGCGGAAGGCCGTACGCCTGAACCTTCCATTCGGAAAGTCCCCCTGAAACAGCGCCTTCAGGAACTGCTGGAACTCTTCCGGGAAGAGATGCGCATCCGGCATCTTGAGGTTGAGCACACTTTTGAGGGCGATCTGGTTGTGGACACAGACCCTCAGGCGCTGGATCGCCTGCTTGTAAACCTTCTGGACAATGCGGTACGTTATTCACCGGAGGGAGCCACGCTTCGCATTCACCTTAACCCTCCTGTCCTCATCCTGGAAAACCCCGTGGGCGTGCCCAACCCGCTGGACGAAGGACTGGGATGGGCGGTGATCCGCACGGTGGCCAGTCGGTATGGATGGGATATCCACCGAACCGTTTCCAGGGGGATTCACCGCGTGGAAATTCGTTTCCCGACCTGAACGTCCCTTCTCCAGGTTATACTTCGCTTAATGTTTTCATAAAATCTTAAGCTCCCCTTACGATGCGTTCCGTATACTTTCAACACTCCCGGGGAGGTGCCCATCTCAGCATCCCCCCTCCTGCCC
>JALUJC010000350.1 GCA_027053375.1 Caldifarciminota bacterium | reverse complement strand
GTTCTGTGAACCACCTGGATACCGGAATACCGGTGATTCGTTCCATTTCACGATCGAGATCCACAAAGGACCAGCCCAGAAAACGTGCAATTTGGCGTCCGAGTGTGGTTTTCCCGCTTCCCGGTGGTCCCCACAGGATAAGGATGCGGTGTGCCATCTCAGAAATCGAAGGAAACACCCCCGCGAAGACCGCCACCCCAGCGAAGTACGGTTTCTCCAGTACGGGCGTCGGGAACAAGCACCTGAATTTCTACACTCCCCCTGAGTTCTCCCAGGTCCAGCTGTGCACCCGCGAGACCGGCATACCCGAAATTCAGGTCCCTCCCCTGTTCCTGAACCACCAGAAAGAGCCCCATTCCGCCCCCCGCGTAGGGAGTGATCGCGTGACCTCTGCCCAGAGGATACACCAGAAGATCCACCGGCCATTCGTAACGCTGGACACCCGAGGCTGGCATGGACCAGGTCAGTCCGGTGCGTGCGGAAACATAGGTGGAAAAGTCATAGATGATGCGGATCCCCGCGCTGGGGTACGTGGTGCCTCCGCTGTGGTTCACCTCGGCATGGGCCTCCACCCGAAGGCGCTGATTTCCGGCATGCAGCGGCCGGGTGAGCATGGGAAACACAAGCCACAGGCTTGCGTATGCCAGCGTGCGCAGGGTGTTCATGTTGACCTCCCGGTTTCGCCCGGGGAAGATCGGAAGGAAAGGAGGTGTTCCCTGTAAGCCTTAAAGCGGGAGATCACCTCTTCCCAGCGGTCTCCACCGGTATGTTCAAGGATCACATCCAGCAAAACCAGCGCGGTGACCGCTTCGGCAACCACACTGACGGCAGGAACGGCGGTCCAGTCACTCCGCCTGTAGGGTGCGGGGCGCGTTTCCCCTTTTGTGGGATCAAACCCGGGAAGGGCCTGACGCTGGGTGGGGATGGGTTTGCAGTGGAGCAGAATACGCAGCGGCATGCCATTGCTCATTCCACCCTCCACACCGCCCTGATGGTTGCTTCTTCGTTTCCCGGGGTGCTGCGTATCAAATCCGTCCAGAACCTGTTGACCGGTTTGCGAGGCCAGCAGGGACGGATCCCCGAACCCCACGCTGACCACGCTGGGGATGGACAGGAGGGAGCCCCCCAGACGCACATCCAGACGCAGGTGGGGTTCCATCCCGCTTCCCAGGCCCGGAGGCAGCCCGGTGGCCAGAACCCGAACGGTGCCTCCCAGTGTGGTTCCCGCTCTGCGAAGACGTTCCAGTTCCTCGTGGATGTGCGCTTCCTTTTCCTCCAGGGTTCGGAATACGCTGGTTACGCATTGCTGACGAAGCCTGTTCAGATCCGGGTTTCGAGCGGGCGCATCGCGAAATTTCAACGTGCCCAGGGACTGGACAAACCCGAGAACCTCAATCCCGAGATGCTGGAGGGCCTGACGTGCCAGGGCACCGAAAGCTGTCCAGAGAACCGTTTGCCGACCGCTGGCCCGCTCGGCAATGGGCATCCAGGATGGCCAGCCGAATTTCAGCATTCCAGGGTAGTCTGCATGTCCAGGACGTGCCACCGTGGGCTGGGGTTCACCTTCCCAGTCCCGGGCAGCACGATTGGGGATTTCCAGCACCAGGGGGGCTCCGGAGGTCTGACCCTGATAGACACCACCCACGAAACGAAATTCATCTTCTTCAATCAGGCGTGATCGTCCACCGCGACCCCCTGCGGTGCGTCGCTGGTGCAGGGCTTTCTGGATACAGGCGGGATCCATGGGTAAACCCGCGGGAAGGCCGGAAAGGATGCCTACCAGCGCCCTGCCATGCGATTCTCCGCCCGTGGAAAGATGAAGCCTGCGAAGGATCATGAAACACGCTCCTTGAGAACACGATAGAACACCCGACGAAAAAGATCCGCATTAAAACGCGCACCCAGAAGGATGGGACCACTTTCCAG
>JALUJC010000349.1:16626-18870 GCA_027053375.1 Caldifarciminota bacterium | reverse complement strand
CACCCCGCACGATCCGGGAACAACCATTTCGGGAACACCCAACGCATGATCCTGCGCCCCCACCGATGGAGCGCGTACCGCTTTCGTGGATGTGCGAATCCTTCCATACACGAATTGTACACCTGCACCCAGGACCCTGCAGCATTGGGTTCGACGATTTACGTCGATCCCTTCCTCTCAGGCCGACGGGGACGGTCGGTCAACTTCCCTTCCAATTCCTCGAAATCCCGATCATCACAGCGTTCAGAATGATTTGAGGATCGCTGGCAACCAACTTGCACGAAGTGGATCGAACCCATAATTTGGGAAAACCCGAAAAGGAGGGTAACCATGAAACGATCTGGATGGCTCCTCATGCTTGCCCTGCTGGTTCCTGGAACCGGCAGGACACAATCGGTGGATACCACGAATGCCCCGGAAGCCGTGCTTCGGGGAACCGTGGTGGAGATTCAGGGAGACACCACCATGCCCCATCCTCTCTGGATTCGCGTGCGTACCCGAAACGGGGATACCGTGTGGGTAAACCTGGCGCCCCATGGGTACCTGCGCTCACGTGTCCAGCTTCGGGTGGGCGATGAGGTGGAGATTCGCGGTGAGCGCACACGCACCAAACGGGGTGAAGTGGTGATGGCGCATGTGATGGAACAGGTCCGTACACGCACCCGGATCCAGCTCCGGGATGAACAGGGATTCCCTCTGTGGATGTCTCCACACCGTCATGGAATGATGCAGGGAGAACGCGGCCAGGGCCCCATGTACAACCGTAACCGTGAATTCTCTCTGGAAGGCAAAGTGGTGGATCTCAAGATGATCACACCCCCACGTGGGTTTTATCCCCACCTGGAACTCATCGTCCGGACACCCAGCGGTAACACCCACCAGGTGGTCCTTGGACCTTCGTGGTTCGTGGAAAATCAGATCCGTGTGGGGGACAGCGTACGGATTGTGGGCAGCCCCATGCGCTGGGGTGAACAGCAGGTGGTGATGGCCCGCCTCATGGAAAATCTACGCAACCAGCACCGTTTTGCACTGCGCGATTCTCTTGGAATGCCCCTCTGGCGGCATGCCATGATGCGTCAGGGCTCCATGGGCGGACCTGGCGGAGGCATGGGAGGCCCGATGCACGGTCCAGTGGAAGGGAACACCATGGGACCTGGCGGGATGCACGGCGGACAGGGACAGTAAAGGAGGCATTCCATGCACATCCTTCCATGGCTCGCACTGATCTCTGGCGGATGGATCCAGACCTCGGGACAGTGGACGAACAACTACTACGCGCTACCTGAAGGGTCGACAGCAGGGGGTGCCGCGCTGCGATGGTCCATCTGGGGCGGCACTCCCGCCCTGTCCTGGTGGACCTCCGGGACCCTGGAGCAGTACACCACAGAATATGGCCTGGAACGAATCTTCTCCCCCACACTGGGTGTTCAGCATCGGGGAAGCTGGGGTGCCGTGGGGGCGGATCTCACCCTGAGCACATCCACTTCTCCCACAGCCTATGTTCCGGACGGCACCCACCTCACCCTCTGGTCCACACTCCAGCAGAAAGGACTCAATTTCCATCTTCAGCTGGATCGCTGGTTCTCCTCGTTATACAATCTGGATGATGGACAGGTGGAAGGAACCCTTTCCTCCCCCTACGTCTTTTCCGCTTCTGCGTTTCGTATGGAGGTGGGAATCCTCGGGGGGATTCGGTGGCGGTCGGTGTCCACCACGTCCACCGTTTCTCCATGGCCACGCTGGCGTATGGGCAGTTCCACCACGACCCTCACTTCCCGGACCCAATATGCGGAACGTATTGGTGCCTTTCTTACGCTTCGATGGACACCGGATTTCTGGACAGACCTCTGGCTCCGGGGAGAGGGACACCGGATCCTGGGGGATAGCCTGCGCACACTCCCCGACCCCACCACCCCGACACGGGATCTGTGGATCGGCACACCGTACGCCTTTCATCGACTCGCCATTCAGGCAGGCTTACGGGAAGATCTGCCCTGGCGAAGCCAGGTCCAGTTCTGGGCCAGCATGGAACAGCGTGAGCGGCATGAGCTGTTGTTGCAGGCCCTGCGCAACACCGACGAACGCATCCGGCAGGGCAAGCCGGTCACGCCGGGTTTTCTTGCCGCGGCCCTGCTCTGGTATCCATACCAGGATCGTTATCAGCAACTGCTGGATGAAGGCTGCAAGCCCCATGATGCCATGCATGAAGCCGCCGAGCAGGTCATCACCCGTCAGGTGCGACGG
>JALUJC010000349.1:0-16616 GCA_027053375.1 Caldifarciminota bacterium | reverse complement strand
GGCTGGAACGCGGACTTACACGTTTTTCCACGATATTTTTGGAAGGCGAAGCCCTGCAAAACCAGTCCAGCGACCCCGGGGTGACCTTCCATCAGTTGCAGGCCGGTGCGGGATTCCGTTTCTTTTTCTGACCGGCAACGGGCTGTATAATCCACAGTATGCGCTGGCCAAGGGCTGAACTGTGGGCTCCCTTCGTGGTGGGGCTGGTGATCGGAGGTGGACTGTGGAATCTTCAGCGTTTTCGCAACCGTGTGGAGCGTTATGAAACCGCCCGCCTCCGTCACCTTTCCCTGCTGGTCGGGCTCACATTATCTCAGCTCCCCGACAGGGAACGGAGATCCTTTCTCGAACGGGTGGTCCGTTCAGAAACAGCCGTTTATGCCATCTGGGTGGATGCTTCTGGAACACTTCAGGGTGCAGCCACGGCGTTTCCTGGATATCTCCCCCTCCGCGCCCCATCACGGACGGTCGCGCCAGATCTTCGTGCAAGAAAAACCCCCCTGGGAACGGTGCTGGAGATCCGTACCCCGCTACCCGAAGGCGACACGCTTTTCCTGGGAACCCCCTATTTTCTCGTTGAATCCTGGTTGCAGCCCCTCTATACCCAGGGTGTTCTGACGCTTCTGTCCATGGGCGTCCTGCTGGCGGCGTTGCTCTGGCTTGGCATTCGAAAAGAACGCGCGGAGGAGGCACGTCGCCAGCTGGCGTCCCGCATTCAGCAGGAACGTTCTCAGCATGCAGCTTTCGTGCGTCTTGCACGGGAAGTTGCACATGAAATGAAAACACCCCTGAGTGTGATTTCACTCAGTCTTCAACATATGGAGCGAGAATCCGATCCGGATCGTCTCGCACCGTTCATTCAGACACTGCGGTCTCAGGTGGATACCCTGGTGCAGCGCGTTCAGACCCTCCTGGACCAGGAAACGCCCTTATCGCTGAATCAAGAACCGATCTCCACCACAGATATGATGCAACAACTGGAGCGTTTGTTTGCCCCGGCAGCTGCAGAAAAACGGGTTTCTCTTCAGGTGGAGGTGGAGCCCGGCACCCTGTATGGAGACCGGGAATGGCTTCTCCAGGCTCTGGTCAATGCCTTCCAGAATGCCCTGGAAGCCGCCCCGCCCGG
Organism: Caldifarciminota bacterium; assembly: GCA_027053375.1. GTDB lineage: Bacteria > Hydrothermota > Hydrothermia > S141-80 > S141-80 > JALUJC01. The sequence continues at coordinate 15,490 of JALUJC010000349.1, read as the reverse complement.
ATCCACCATCACCCTGCGCTGTCGCCATTCCAGAGAGGGATGGACATGTTCCATCCAGGATCAGGGACCCGGGATTCCCCCGGACCAGGCAGACCTGGTTTTCCTTCCAGGGTACTCTTCCAAACCGGGAGGTACCGGGATTGGGCTCTCGGTGGTTCGGCGGGTGGTGGAGGCACATGGCGGAAAAGTATGGATGGAACACCCTCCTGAAGGAGGCACCCGTCTGATGATGCATTTCCCGGACCGACACTTATGAACGGACACATTTTGATCGTTGAAGATGATCCGGTCCAGCGATCCCTGCTCAAAGAATACCTGGAGCAGGAGGGATTCCACGTAGGAATCAGCGGCTCCCTGAAAGAAGCGCGCGCCTATCTCACCACGCATACGCCGGATGTGATTCTTCTGGACCACCGGCTTCCCGACGGATCAGGTCTGGAGGCACTGCCCACATTTCTGGAGCAGGATCCACACCTGCCCATCCTTCTGTTCACCGCGTACGGACGGATCGAGGATGCCGTGGAAGCCATGAAACGTGGTGCCTTTCACTATCTCACCAAACCGGTCCACCTTCAGGAACTCACCCTTCTTCTTCGCCGGGCCGTGGAACACGCCCGGTTGCGGCGTCAGGAAGAACGTCTCCGATCCGCGCTTATCCCCTCCTCCCTCCCCGTGGAAGGTGTCGTGGAATCCCTTCCCATGAAACGCCTTCTTCAGCAGGTTCATCAGGTAGCACCCACAGACACCACGGTGCTGATCACCGGAGAATCCGGTACGGGAAAAGAATGGATCGCACGGTTGATCCACGCACTTTCTCCCCGGGCATCGCATCCTTTCGTCGCGGTGAACCTTGCCGCCATTCCAGAAACCCTGATGGAAGCAGAACTCTTCGGTCACGAGAAGGGGGCATTCACAGGCGCCGAACAGCGAAGACCGGGGATCCTGGAAGCCGCGGATGGAGGAACACTTTTTCTGGACGAGATCGGAGAACTCCCCCTCTCCGCTCAGGTTAAACTGCTGCGGTTTCTACAGGAGCATACTTTCTATCGTCTGGGATCCACCCGCCCCATTCGCGTCAGCACCCGGGTGATTGCAGCGACACACAGGGACCTGGAAACACTGGTGCAACAGGGATCATTCCGTGAAGACCTGTATTATCGGCTGAATGTGATTCGTTTCCACGTGCCGCCCCTTCGGGAACGGCGGGAGGATCTCCTCCCCCTGGCCCACCATTTTCTTCATCAGTTCCAGCGAAAATACAGAAAACCCCTTGAGGGATTTGCCGATGACGCCGTGGCTTTCCTTCTATCCTATGCCTTTCCTGGAAACATTCGCGAACTCCAGAACATGGTGGAACGCGCGGTGATTCTGGCCACCCCTCCCTGGATCCACCAGGCGGATCTCACGGGCACCCCCCCACCCACAGGGGAAACAGCGTCCCAGGGGCGCTCCCTGGATGAGCGTCTCCGCGATGTGGAACGCGCCCTGATCCTGGAAGCGCTCCGCCGGTTCCAGGGGGTCCAGACCCGGGCGGCAGCCTGGCTTGGCCTCTCCGAACGTGCACTTCGTTACCGGATGGAACGCCTGGGGCTGGAAAATCCCTTTCGGAAAAACCGGGTATGACGCGTCTTCTTCCTCCGCTCACTTTTCTGTGTGTGGGGGCGCCGCGAACCGGCACCACCACCCTCCATGCCCTGCTATCCCGTCATCCCCGCATCGGCCTGCCGCGGGGCAAAGAACTCCCCATATTCCACAAACCTGATCTTTCTCCCGATCAGTGGAAATCTCTGGTCAGGGCATACTGGCCTGCGGGAAAACCCATCCTGGGGAAATGCACACCGCAGTACTGGACCGAACCCCATCTACCCCAGCGCCTGAAAGCCTGGATGCCCGACACCCTTCTGATCCTGGGATTGCGGGATCCGGTGGAGCGTTTCTGGTCGGAATACCGGATGTACTGGCGTCGGGGATGGGAGGACCGCCTTCCAGACGATTTTGTGAACGATGCCCTGGATCCCGGGAAGCTTCAGGAAGCACGGCAACACTCCCGGTTGCTGGGAGAAAGGGACCGCGCCCCCTATATGGCGCTGGCGGGTTGCTACACCGAACTTCTGGAACGCTGGTGGGCATGGATTCCTCCGGAGCAATGGGTGCTCCTGTTCTATGAAGAATGGACCCGGGATCCCATCCCGACCCTCCGTTCTCTCTGGGAACGCATCGGCGTGGAGACACCCGACCTGAATCATCTTCCCAGGGAAAACGTTTCACCTCCCCGCGGGATTGCTGCGCACCTGGCCCGACTGGGCTATGCCATCCACAGACGCCGGGACCCACGCGAATGGCTCCCACGCCGTTGGGCGGCCCGTTACGAGTCCCTGCTCTACTGGATGGTCCGCCATCTGCGGGTTCGCTCCGACCCTCCCGCACCGTCCCGGGAGACCCTTGCGCGTTTGCGGGCGTTCTATGCACCGGACGAAGCGCGGCTCCGTGACCTGCTGGGGCGTCCCCTTCCCTGGGAAAACCGCCCCCGGTTTCATGCATAAAAAACGGGCGGTGCCTCCGGCACCGCCCGCTGGTCGGACGGCGGGAATGGTCTCAGGGGGTCACCACATAGGGGAAGAACCACACATCGCTCTCATACGCGGCCTGGGTATCCAGGAAGGTACGCTGGGCAATCAAATCAAACGCCACGTGGAAACGATTCCGGCGTCCGGGCAGATAATACGGGGTAAACCACTCGCCCACAAGTTCACCGGGACCCACCTCACGGAAGGGACGTCGGACATGGCGGTTCCAGCGTGTGTTGAAATGCAGGAAGCCGAAAGCCGGGGTCCCCGAATAAAACACATGAATCTGTGCGCAGCTGCGACCTGGCACTTCCGGGATTTCGCCGGGCTGTCCGTTTCGTCCCAGACGCATCAGATCTTCTGCGCTGTTCAGGGCAAGGGTGGCCAGCACATTTCCGCTGCAACGCACACTGTCCACGCGTCCGTCGCTGGTGTCGTGATCAAACACGTCCGCCCGGGCATAAAAGGTCACCTGAACCGAATCGATCTGCATGGTGGGACCTGGCACAGACCGTGCATGAATGGGCGAAACCGCATCCAGCACCCATCCCCGACCCGGTCGGTTGGGATCGCCCTCGCGGACAAACCGGAGCCTTCGCACGCCTGTGTCCGCCAGCGATTTGGTCAGACGGTAGAGGGTGTCAGGCAGACCGGTGTCGCCAGGGGGCGCATACCAGAGGTTGAAGGTGCCTTCGTGCGCACGGGTCAGGGTCACCCAGGCCGTGTCCTGCTGAACATCAATCTGTGCATGCCAGCGAATGGAGGTGGGGTCAATGGAACGATACCAGAACCAGATTCGCCCGGAAAGCGCGGAATCCAGCGCCGCTGAGGAGCCCGGCACCCCCGCCAGGACGGCACCTGCAGACGTCACACCTCCGTACGTGGAATCCTCGGCAAGCAACCCGGAACCATCCTCCACCAGAAAGTCAAACTCCTGTGCGATCAGGTTCTGGATCGCTTCCTCATCGGTCGCTTCTACGGTCCCTGTGGGGGTTTTCTGGCATGCCATCCAGGTGAGTCCCAGGATGAGAAACAACCATGGTGCGTGTTTCATGATGCAACCTCCTGTGTTTGTGCGTCCATGCACTTCTTCAGACGCCGGATCCCACGCGCAGGTTCCCGGGTGTGGAGACATCGTTTTGTCCATATTGACAATTTGCACCTATTGGGGTATAATCTGGACAACTGAACTCCAATTCCTCAGGGAAGTTTAAAAAGGAGGAAGAACATGAACACCTATCGGCTGGGATGGTTGGCACTGTTGCTCTTCTTTCCCCTGAGCTTGCACGCCGAGCGTCTTTCTTCAAAAACCGTGGCGAAATGGCTGGAAGCCAGAGGAAAAGACAGGATGCACTTCGTACTGATTGATGTACGTACTCCGCAGGAGCATGCGATGGGATACATTGAAGGAACCGACACACTGATCCCTTACCAGAACATTGTGAAAGGCGTGAAGGCCCTGAAGCTGGATCCCGAGAAAGACACCATCGTGGTCTATTGCCGGTCCGGACATCGTGCCGGAATGGCGGAACAGGCTTTGCGAAACGCTGGATACATGCATGTCTTCAATGGGGGCGGTATTCTCCAGTGGCTTCAGGCGGGGTACACCCTGGTGCAACCGAAACCCCGGAAAGCTGCCGGAGGGACTTCTACCCCATGACGTCGTTTTCCCGCGCCCTCTGGGTGCTTCCCCTCACCCTGTTCCTGAGCACCTGTCGTTCCTCTTCATCCGGGCTTTTCCAGCCCATGGAACGGCCGCTACCGGATGTCCAGCTGGTGCTGAGCACCGGTGATACGTTGAGGATCCCCGGGGATCTGAAAGGACACTGGACGGTTCTGGGATGGATCTACACCTCCTGTCCGGATGTGTGTCCGCTGACGGCCCGGATCTTTCAGACTGTACGGGACTCTCTACGATCAGCCGGGATATCACCTCAAAAAGTTCAGCTGCTCCTTGTGTCCTTTGACCCCGAGATGGACACCCTGCCTCGCCTTGCAGCCTATGCTTCCTCTTTTCGTTCAGACGATCAGCTGCGGTTTGCCGGGGGAACCCCCGGGGAGATTCTTACGTTGAGTGAAGCCCTCTCCTTTCACTTTAAAAAACGCACATCGATGCAGGCCGAACGTATGGCGGGCATGCGATTCGCCCATGACGTCCGCCAGTATCTGATCAACCCGGACGGGATCGTGGTGGGGGTCCATGATGGAACGGTCGCCCACCCCATCGATCCAGACTCCCTGTACCACACTTTACGCACACTGGAGGCATCATGAACGCATTCCTGAGCCTGATCGCAGTGCTGATCCTTCTGGGTGGCGGGATCCTTCTTATGCGCTTCTGGACCCACAAGAAAATTCGCTCACTGCAGGGGCAGCGCCTTCCCTCCCCGTGGGACCGCCGTCTGCCCCATCGGGTGCTTCTGTTTCTGACCACGCCAGGATGTACCATCTGCCAGTCCCAGCGACCCATGGTTCAAAAATTGCGCCAGCATATTCCCGTGAGAGAGATCAATCTCCAGCGTGCCCCCGATCTCCTTCAGTCTCTGAACATTTTCGGAACGCCCACCTATCTCTGGGTGGAAGGGGGGATGATTCGGTACAGCTGGGTGGGTGCCCAGTCTGTGGATCGGTTTCGCTTTCTCTGGGAACAGGAGGCTTCTCGCAGATGAACCTGTGGATCACCCTCTTGCTGCTCCTTTCTCCGCTGGATCATGCGCGTCAGGCTGCGGATGCCACCATGCAAGCACTGCTGAAAGAGCTGTCCACCGCCATGGCCCAGGGCGGACCCCTGAGCGCCATCCCGGTGTGCAAAGCCCGCGCCCTGACCATCTTATCCGAAGTTCAGAAAGAGACCGGTGCACTGAAAATCAAAAGAACGAGCTGGAAAATCCGCAATCCACTGGACCGTCCTGACACTTCGGAAACCCGGTTGCTGAAAACCCTGCAGGAACGTCTGATGCGCACACCCGACCTGCGGGAAACCTGGGATACCCTGGGATCCCGTCTCCGGTATGTGCGTGTTTTACGAATTCAGGAACGCTGTCTTGCCTGTCACGGCCCCACCGAGCAGATGGACCCCCGGGTGGTGTCCATGCTTCAGACCCTTTATCCTGAAGATGAAGCGGTGGGGTATCAACCTGGGGATGTCCGCGGTATCCTGATCGTGGAGGTTCCCCTGAAACAAGGAGGGAAGCCATGACCAAAAACGTGGGCCGCGCGGATCAATGGATCCGGATCATCATCGGTGCCCTTCTCATTCTCTGGGGTCTTTTCGGCCTCACGGGCACCGGGAAGTGGGTGGCCATCGTGGTTGGGCTGATTCCCCTGCTGACGGCATTCATCGGATTCTGCCCCCTGTATACGCTGATCGGTGTCAACACACGCAAAGAGTAAACGTTGGCCTACAAATTCCCGCCTGAATCGGCACCCCGGCTGCTCGATCTGGATCGAGCAGCCGGGGAAGAACTGGAGCAGTGGTGGCCGCTCCTCACCCTCAAACCCGGACAGCGTGTACTGGATCTGGGCACGGGACCCGGATTCTACCTGCCCTACATCGTGCAATCCCTTACCCCGGGGGGGCTTGTGGTGGCTGCGGATCTCTCCATGGAGATGCTCCGAATGATTGACCCCGCAACGGTGTTGCGCATCCGGATTCCGGAAACCGCCCTCCCCTTCAAGAATGCCACCTTTGACCGGGTGCTTGCTGCCCATGTGCTGCATGAATTTGAAGAACCCGTGGCACGCCTGCGGGAGATCCGCCGGGTGCTTCGCCCGGACGGCCAGCTCTGGATATGGGACTGGCACCCCCGACACATTCCACCCCCGGGGCCGCCCACAGCCGAACGGGTGGATCCTTCCCGTGCCCTTTCATGGTGTACCCACGCAAAACTCACCGCCCGCCTGGTGGAACCGGATCCACCGGGACGATACCTGATCTGTGCCATTCCATCTGGAGGGACATCATGACCATTACACCAGAAAGCACCATCGAAGAAGTGGTGGTTCGGTATCCCGACACCGTGCAGGTTTTCTTTCGTCACGGCATTCCCGCCATCTCCTGCGGGGCCCCCATCTGGGGGACCATCCAGGAAAACGCCGAGAAATACGGGGTGAAGGATCTGGAGGCCCTGCTCAGAGAACTCAATGAAATCGCGGAACAGCAGGGCGGGCTTTCCGTAAAACTCTAAATCCTGTGCAGGATCTTCTCCCCATCGCCCACCACCTCCAGATCGCTCTTCTTCTCAGGCGAGAAAACCGGTTCCGTGTGGTGGTGGATCTGAAGGGAACCCCTGTTCCTGCCTATCTTCCCAACACCGGTCGACTCTCGGAACTGCTGACGCCCGGGGTTTCGGTTCAACTTCTTCCTCAGCGTCCTCCAGCGAAACTGCCCTACCGGGTTCTGGCGGTTCAGGCCCCCGCGTATCCATCCCGTACCCTCATCTGGATTCCCGTAGACAGCCACCTTCCCACCCATCTCCTTCTCCATGCCTGGCGTCATCATCTCCTCCCAGAGTGGGAGGGGTGGACCCATGTCCAGCCCGATCCCCGTCTCCCGGATGGACGTCGTCTGGACCTCCTGTTCACCGATGCGCGGGGTCACCCTCACTGGGTGGAAGCCAAATCGGTAAATCGGCTGGACCGTCAGGGTGTGGCACGCTTCCCGGATGCCCCCACTGCCCGGGGACAGGCACACATCCAGGCCCTGCTCCGTTTGAAAGAACGGGGAGATGGCGCATGGCTGGTTTTCGTGGTGGTTCGCCCGGATGCACAGGCATTCGCTCCCTTTCAGGAGGTGGACCCCCGCTTCTCTCAACTGCTCCATCAGGCCCAGCACACAGGTGTACAGATCCGTGCGTGGGTTTTTCCCTACAACGGCCGCGCTTTTCTCTCCCCTCACCCCATCCCTGTCCTGCTTCCACCCCCGAAAGATCCCGGTCCGTGGGGATGGGAAGGATCCCCTCTGGCACGATCTCTTGACAATCTGGAGTCCACGGGTTAAAATTCTGGCATGAAGAAAACATGGAACGATGAAATGTACGAGATCCAGGCGGATTTCTGCCGCGCGATTGCCCATCCGCGACGGCTCAAGATGCTGGAACTCCTGCGCGATAAACCCCGGACCGTGACGGAAATGGCGGACCTTCTGGATACCACACCCCCCAACATCTCCCAGCACCTGAAAATTCTGATGGCGCACGGTATCCTGGAACGCAAAAAGAATGGGGTCCGCGTGCTCTATTCCCTTGCCTATCCCGAACTTGTGGATGTGGAGGAGAAGGTGCGTGAAATCCTGGCAGAGGTGATCCGCAAACGCGGAAGCCTTGTCCAGGCGCTCAAGGGCTGAACCGTTCAGCCAGCCAGCGCAACCCTTCTTTCACAGCGGGGGTGATGAGAATCTCTGCCGGGTGTTCCAGATGCAACAGCGCCATCCCCTGGTAGGGATGGAGCAGGTAGTGAATGGGCTGCCGGATTCCCAGAGGTGGATCCACCACCAGCGTGGAGATCAGCCACTCCTTCTCGTTTCGATACACACCAAGAATCTTCACGATCCCGTGGTGTAAACGAACCACCTGTCCCCGCACAAGATCCGGGGAATGTTCCAGCGCTTCTTCCGGCAATCGAAGATGGGGCATGATGGATTCCTCCTCCCACCCGTCTACGGGTTTCTCCGCATGATGGGCATCTTTTCGCCAGACCAGACGCATGATGTTCCGCCCCAGGCGCCGCCACTTTTGTTCATATTTCGTTGTGGGCCAGGGACCCTGTTCAATCGGAAGGAAAGTTCCCGGAAGGTGTGCAAGTCCTTCCCTTGCAAGGGCATCCACCAGAGGATGATCCGTGGCCAGGGTAAAAGTTCCACCCACACGCAGGACACGGATGAGCGCATTCAGAAGGGGCGCGGCATAGATCCTTCGTGCCTCATGCCGGCTCTTGGGCCAGGGATCGGGGAACATCAGGAAAAGGCCCTCAACGGTGGGGTCAGGAAACAATCTATGGAGCACATGGACCGCGTCCCCCCGGAAGAGGAGAAGGTTTCGTATCCCTTCACGATGGGCAGCTTTCAGGCATTTCTGAAGAGAATAACTGGAAACCTCAATGCCCACCCACAGCGCCTCAGGATGCTGGCGAGCCATCCACCGAAGGAAGCGCCCATCGCCAAACCCCACCTCCACATACACCGGCTGGTGCAACCGCAGCGGTGCGTGGAGTGTTCGCCAGTTGCGGAACAGCCCCGGTCGGGTCAGATGTTCCAGAGCAAGCGGAACATCCGCTTCCAGCGTATGCGTTCCCATAGCTTCCACCAGGGCCCGTTGGGATCCCAGGAAAAATAGATAATCAGCGGTCGCCCCTTCACCAGATTCAGGGGAAGGGGACCCCAGAAACGGGAATCTGAGGAGTTGTCTCGATTGTCCCCCATCACAAAGATGGTGCCCGGGGGAACCACCACCGGCCCAAAGTTGTCCCGAACGCGTGGATCTTCCAGAAAACGACGATTTTCCCATGCCTTCTGATACCGCACCTGTACCCCATCATCCATCTCCATGTATACCGGCGGGAATTCCCTTGGATCGGTATGCTGCACATAGGGTTCCCGTACGGGACGTCCGTTCACGTAAAGCTGTTTGTGTCGGACTTCCACCGTATCCCCCGCCACCGCCACACACCGCTTCACAAAATCACGTCGTAGATTCAGGGGATAGTTGAACACCACCACATCCCCACGGGCAGGCTTATGGAATCCAAGAACCTTGTACGGGGTATAGGGGATCTGGAGCCCGTACACAAACTTTGCCACGAGAAGGAAATCGCCCGGGAGCAGCGTCTGTTCCATAGATTCTGAGGGAATCACATAGGCCTGTACCACAAATGCCCGAAGCAACAGCACCACCACCAGGGTCCAGAAAAGGGACTCTGTATGGCGGCGCCAGAAGGATTTAGCGGCTTCCCGGGGAGGCGACGTGGACGAAGAGCCGGTCTTCATATTTCTCCAGAAAAGCCTGCGAGATCATGGCCGCAGAATCTCCCAGCGGGCAGAAGGTTTTCCCCCGCATGTACCGAATGATTTTGTCCAGAATCTGTCGATCTTCCCCATGTCCTCCCACCTCTTCCAGCTTTCGGAACATGCGGGTCAACCAGGCCGTGCCTTCCCTGCAGGGCGTGCATTTGCTGCAGGATTCCACCGCATAGAACTCCACGGCACGGCGTACCAGCGTGGGGAGAGGGACGGCATCATCCACCACAATCACCGAACCGGCGCCCAGAAAGGTTCCCCGGGCCGCCATGGACTCATAGTCCAGCGGTGTATCCCACTCTTCCTCACTCAAAATCGGGGTGGAAAGTCCTCCGGGAATGATACCGAGAATGGTTCGACCCTCCCTTGGTCCACCTGCCAGATCAAACACAAGTTCCCGCAGGGTGATGGAGCCCAGGGGAATTTCCCAGGTCCCGGGATTTTTCACGCCACCGGAAACGTTGAACAATTTGGTCCCCGGACTTTTTTCGGTCCCAAAACTGCGGTACCATTCCGGCCCGTGTTTCACAATCGCCGGTACACTTGCAAGGGTTTCCACATTGTTCACAGCTGTAGGTTTGCCATACAAACCCGCCTGGGCGGGAAAAGGAGGCTTCAACCTCGGTTCACCCCGTTTCCCTTCCAGCGACTCCAGAAGCGCCGTTTCCTCCCCACAGATATACGCTCCCGCTCCCCGGAAGAGATAGAGATCCAGGGAGAAAGCGGTTCCCAGAATTCGCTCTCCCAGGTATCCATGTTCATAAGCTTCTCGAATGGCCTGTTCCAGGATCCGGTACTGCGCTGGATATTCCCAGCGAAGATAGATATACGCTTCCCGTGCGCCCATGGCATAGGCTGCCAGAATGGTTCCCTCAAGGAGCATATGGGGCTTGTGGTCAATGATTACCCGGTCTTTAAAGGTTCCAGGTTCCCCCTCATCCGCGTTCACCACCACATACTTGGGATCACCTTTTGCCTGGCGCACAAAACTCCACTTCAGCCCGGTGGGGAAACCCGCACCCCCACGTCCACGCAGTCCCGAATCCTTCACCCGCTGGAGCACATCTTCGGGAGAAAGCTCCTGGAGCGCCATCCGAAGGGCTTCGTATCCCCCCACACGTACATACCCTTCCAGGGTTCGTACGTCAGGATCGTCCATGTGTGCGGTCAAAATCTTTGGAAAATCCATCCTCTTCTCCCCTGTGTTTGGGACGCTGTATTGTACACCCCCGTCCCAAAACCATCAATGCAAGGTCTCGCGTCGCAACAGGCCCTGACCACCCCGAAGGTGAAGGTGTATGCAGGATAGGTCCGGGAGCAAACCGCACCCAATACGAGACCCGGACATAAAGAACAGCGTCAGCGAGTTCAGCTCACCGGAACGGGAGACCTACGCCGGAGGCTGTTTTAGAAGAGAGAGTAAGGGTGGAAGCATGGCGTGCGCCTTCCTGAGCAACGCTCGTTTTTGCACCAGGATGGAACGGTAGCTCTGGGCCACCACCCACAGATCCTCTGTTTTTATCTCGCGTGTAACTGCACGAAAAAGGGCAGGCAATACCTGGGAGAGATAAAAAGACTCCAGAATATGATCCATCCGCTGGATTCTCTCCAGTTGAAGCGCACTTTCGGTGAGTTTATCTCTCAGGACATATGCGTGGAGAACACGGAATCCTCCGCTGTTCATCGCATGGACATAGGACGGGAAAGAAACATCCGTGAGCTTCAGCGTTCCCAGATACCGGGAGATTTCTTCCTTCTTTTTTTCCTTCAAAGCCCGATCCATGGCCCGGATCCATGCCTCGTATTCCTGGAGACTTCGCTCCAGTTCCTCACGAATGCGCGTCAGATCCCTGTGAAAACTTTCCAGGTAAAATGTCGCTTCTTTCTGCTCTTCGCGGCGCTGTTTCCAGCGTTCCACCAGAAAACCCGCGGTGATTCCCAGAAATACCGTAAACGCCTCCAGCCCCAGGTTCCACCACATGGAGGAAGGGTACGGGATGTTGCCTAATCCATCAAGAGGACATATTCCCATAAACAGCGTTCCTGCGGGCGTTTGCTTGACATCCCTGCATGGGGTGTGTATGATATGGCATATGAACAAGGGCGAGATTGCCGTTTTGATCCTGCTCTTTGTGGCGGGGGAACTGTTTTTCACAGACCTGGGAGCCAGCTACCCCACCGTCCTGGCAGGCATTTTACTCGGCATTTCCCTGGGATTGCTGCTCCTGGCATCCTGGTTTGTATTCCAGACTTTCCTGCGAGCCCGAACCCCTGCATTTCCTTTTCTTTTCTGGGCTGCAGGCTTGCTTAGCTGGGGGTTGTTTGTTTTTCACCGTCTTCCCGTATACCTGCACCTCTCCTTCCCCCTTGCACCGATCGTGGAACGAGGCCTGATTCCTGCCGGTGCGGTCTTCTGGGTGCTGGGTCTTCTGGCCTATCCCCTCACCCTTCGCTGGCGTCTTGTCTGGCCTTATCTTCTGGGTCTTGTTGCCCTGATTCTCACCCTGCTGGTGCTTCCACTGGATCAGCTCTCTTTGCTGGAAGTTCTGGGATACGGTGGTTTACTCTTTAGCCTCCTGTGGATGTTCGCAATCCTTCCTTTCCACAGCGGTTCCCGCTGGGGTGGAATCTGGGCAATGCTTGCCCTGGGACTCACGCTTTGGCTGGGCTTTGTCCTCCAGGAATCCGGGACAAACCACCCGGGACTCTTCCTTACCCTGGCCGCCGGGTCCGCCCTGTCACTGGAATACGCAGCAAGGAAAATCCATGCCCATTAAAGGAAGCCTCACCGAAGGTCAGCTCCGGCGTTTGCTGGAACTCAATGCGCGCCGGAAAAAAACTGTGGAAATCGAAATCCAGACCCTGGGAGGAAAAACCGGGCGCATTTTGATGGAACATGGGGAAGTCATCCATGCCACGTATGGAAACCAGACCGGTCTCAGTGCACTGCGATCCATGCTGGATATCTCCTCCGGGTCCTTTTCCTTGAGTGAACGTGAAAGTTTTCCAGACGCCGAACGAAACGTGGAGGGCCCCTGGGAGTTCCTCCTGACCGGGGAAGAAGAGCAACAGATTCTCTCCCCGGAAGAAACCGACCGCCCCATTTTCCAGTCCCTGCAGCCAGAGCAACGACTGGTTGAGCAGATCAACGACCTGATGGCCACCCAGTCGGTGGTGCTTTCCCGATCGGGAGAAGTGGTCAGTTTTCGGGGGATCTCTCCAGAAAACGCTGAAAAACGACAGGCCCGTCTCACCATGGCGGCCAACCTTTCGCGGAGGATCGCAGATCTCTTCAAAGCCGGGCGTTTGAAGAAACTGATGGTGGAGCGACCGGAAAGGCTGGATCTCAGACTTCAGAAAGGTTCACTTGAGCTGCTTGTCACCCTTGATACCCGTCAGGGTGAACATCTTGCGGACACCCTTCGATCCATTCAGGAGTTGCTGGAGCAGGTGGAATCCACATGAATCAGCTGCTGGAGACCTTCACCCAGTCCCTCCTCGGGAAAGGGAGTTTTCTGGTGGGAGAAGGATTTTCTGTTTCCCACAACCTTCCCGAGGAGACCCTTCACGCACTCCTGCCCATGGTGGAAGAGTTGCGGCGTCTTTTCACTGAAAACGAAGAACTCTTTTCCGGGACGGTGACGCTGGATTTTGAGCAACATACCCTGTTCATCCACTACACCCGGGGTCTAACGCTGGGAATCCTTGCTCCACCGGGCACAGCGCGCCGCCTGTTTCATCGGTCTCTTGAGACTTTTCTGCCCCGTTTCATGGAAGCTTACCGAACCTACCGTAAGGAAACTTTTGCCCAGGTGGAACAATGCCTTGCCTTTCTGCTGGATGGTCTTTCCCGGGAGTGGGGGCGTCCTCTGATCCGAAGCCTTTTCCTGCAAACCCTCACCCGGACGTTCCGCCGTGCCACACAATGGGAGGGGCAACCCCTGCGTTTTCAGGAAGACGGTCTCCAGTTTGAAGATCGGATTTTTGAGCACTTCCTCCCTTCCGAACTCCACGATCGGATCAATGCCTCGCTGGAAGCGCTCCTGCGCCGGCTGGAACAAACCTTCGGCGTCCCCTGGGTTCAGGAAACGCTCCGGGAGATCCTTCGCCGCCCCGCACGTGGTTCGGGCGCGGGGTGCAAGCGAGAGTCCTTCCTGAGGCAATTTCCTGCACTGCGCGATCGTATCTAACCATGCCTTCCATCCGACGTGTGCTCCTCGTTCAGAGGGACCTTGAATCGTTGATGCTTCTTGCCCAGAGGCTGGATGCTTACGGGTATCAAACGCTGGTGGCCACCGATACCGTGGGTGCCCTGATGGTGCTGGATCGGGACTACCCCCAGGCCGCCCTGGTACACGAAGATCTGGGACATGATACGCTGCGTTCTTTGCTTTTCCACATCAAACGCAAACGCCCAGAACTCCCCATCCTGGTCATCCGGGATGGGGAAGATTCCTCCGCCCTCTGGGGATTCCCTGTCTGGTCTCCGCCGCATACTCCAGAGCGTCTTCAGTCCCTTCTGCGGAAGCTCTCCCGCCCATGGACCCTGATCGGCCGGCTGAGCGACGTGGAATGGCGGTTTGATGATCTCCTGGAAACGCTCCAGCTGGAGGGAAAATCCGGAATTCTGGAGCTTCAGGGGAAACGTTGGTGGGGCTGGATCTTTTTCCAGGACGGAGAGGTGGTGGACGCCCTGTACAGACAGAAGGGTGGAATGAAAGCGCTTATGGAGATTTACCGGCATATCAAAACCAATCCATCTCCAGTTCAGTTTCTTTTTCACGAAGCCCAGGAACCGCTGAACACTCCCCGGCGCATCCAGGTTCCGCTGGACATCCTTCTGGTTAACCTTCAGCGTACCGTGGATGAAAACGCCTCATGATGGGTGGCTGGCTGGCCATGCTCCTGTCTCTTCGGGTGGTGAGTCTGGCGCCCAACCTTACGGAACTGAGCCTGTGGCTTGGGGGAGCGTCGAAACTGGTGGGGGTCACCCGCCACGATCCCTTCCCGGCCGTCCAGAATCTACCGAAAGTGGGGGGATTTGCCCGTCCCGACTGGGAGCGCATTCTGCGACTGCATCCCGACCTCGTGCTTCTGACCACCGCTCAGCAACCTCTGTTTCAAAAAAATCTTGATGCCCTCCATCTTCCCTACCGCGCCCTCCCGTTCGCCAGACTTCAGGACGTGCAGGCTGCCCTGGATTCGCTGGCCCGCTGGCTTGATCTTGCGGAAAACCTCAAACACATCCAGCGGATGCTGGACTCCCTTCAGGATCATCCACCCAACCTCCACGGCCTTCGGGTGATCTGGGTGATCGGTCGTACCCCTGGCAAACTCACCGGGCTCTACGCCGCCGGGCGCAACACCTTCCACGCAGATCTGATCCAGTGGGCCGGTGGACAACCCTTTGAAGCCTTTGAGGGATACCATCCTCTGGACCTGGAAACCCTTGTCCGCTGGCAGCCCGACTGGATTCTGGAACTGGGACCCGCGGGCCTTTCTCCGAAAGACTGGGCGCCCCTCCGTGATGCCCTTCATGCGGTGAAAGCCGGTCACATCTATCACCTTCCTCCGAATCCCTTCGCCCGTCCCGGGCTGTGTGCATGGCTTCAGTTTCGCGCATTTCTGGAACACCGGGAGGAACCCTCATGGACCTTCGCCCCCTGTCCCCCACCGGACGACACCAGCCGGTGATGGTAGCTGAGGTGCTGGAAGGGCTTTCCCTTACCCCGAAAAGCCACCTGGTGGACGGGACCGCAGGTGGGGGAGGGCATTTGCTGCAGATGCTGGAACAACTGGGACCAGACGGCAGGATTTTTGCTTTTGAAAAGGACCCGGAAACCCGCCAACGGCTACAGGCGCGGGTGGGTCGGGACCCGCGTGTTCACTTATTTTCCACCGGGTTTGAAAA
>JALUJC010000348.1 GCA_027053375.1 Caldifarciminota bacterium | reverse complement strand
CACCGCAGCCCGATTGGCCAAAACAGACCAGACCACCCTGATGATCCGGGATGGGAAAGAATTCACCAAACTGGAAGGGCGGATTGGCATGGAATACGCCCTCCGTCAGGGATATCCGGAACCTGTGGCCCGGGCCATCTATGAGCATCTACTGCCCCGCGCCCCCGGAGATCCTCTGCCCGGATCCGCCGAAGGCGCCCTGATCGGCGTGGCCGACCGCCTGGACACCCTTGCGGGGCTTTTCCATAAGGGAGAACGTCCTTCCGGTTCAGAAGATCCTTTTGGACTGAGACGTGTGGCCGCGACCCTGCTGGACCTCCTCTTTGGTTTTCGCTTTCCCGTGGATCTGGAGAATCTACTCTCCCGGGCGCTGCAGGCCTTTCACGCCACGGACGAGACAGGGGAGGCGCTGATTCACTTTATGGAAGAACGCCTGGAACGGTACCTGGAAGAACGCGAACACATTCGTTACGATCTGGTGGATGCCGTGCTGGTGCATGGTCTTTCCAGCATTCTGGATGTATACGAACGGGCACGCGCACTCCAGCACCTGCTGGATACAGATCCCGAACAGTTCCAGATGATGGCGGTGGGGCAAAAACGTCTGGCCAATATCCTGAAGGACCTGGACGACCCAGGTGAGGTGGATCCTTCCAGGTTCCAGGAAGAAGCGGAAAAAGTCCTCCATGAAACACTGATGCAGACCCGACCTGCTCTGGAGAGGGCGCTCTCCCGGCGTGAATACCCCCGGGTGCTCGCGCTTCTTGGAGAACTCCGCCCTGTGATTGATCGATTCTTTGACGACGTTTTCGTGATGGTGAAAGATCCTGAGATTCGCCGGAATCGCCTGGCATTGCTGAAGGAAGTTCGTTCCCTTTTCCTCTCTTTTGCAGACTTTTCCCGCATCGTGGTGTCGGGCGCCACCGACACTTAAAAATTGCTTTAGATTTCCCCCGTTCTGTGATATAGATCACATTCCCAATTCTGGGATTTTCCGTATATAGAAAATGTATCGAAAATTAACCATGGTTTGGGAGGAGAACGATGTGGTGGCTGTGGATTCTTTCCTGGAGCTGGACGGTTTACCAGAATGGTTCCACCCATCCGGGGCGAGCACCTGATCTCAGCGGGAGCGTGATGGGGCCGGGTGTGGCCCTCACCACCCGGTTCTATGCTCTTCCCGGGAGAGGGGGGTACCCTGTCGCGCGGGATGTGGATGGTGATGGGATCGCGGAGGTGGTGGTGGGAACCCGTGCCAGCACTGTGGAACTGCTGGACTATCAGAAAGGCGCAGGTTTTTCTCTGATACGGAGCATCGCTGTGGCCAATCAGGTCCGGACCGCTCCGGCTGTGGCGGACGTGGACGGAGACGGTGCGCTGGAGGTGGTGGCGGCGACCCGGAGCGGGCTGGACCTTCTTGATGTCTCCACAGGGACCCTGGAAGCCGAGGATCTCACTGTGGGACGTCTGGAGAGTGCACCCACCCTGCAGGATGTGAATGGGGATGGGGTGCAGGACATCTTTGTGGGGAGCAGAAACTTCGGGCTGGTACGTTTTCTATGGGATGGGCTGTCCCTGCAACGGATGGATTACGGACCTGCCGGCGTGAAGGTCAAAACCACCCCGGCCGTGGGGGACGTGGACGGGGACGGAATCCCGGAGGTGATTTATGGTGACGGAAACCGACCGGGATCCATTTACATCCTGGATGCACCCACAGGCCTGCCAGACACGGTGATCCCAACCACCTACCGAACGGATCGCTCCCCTGCCCCCACCCTGAGTGATGTGGATGGTGATGGCACGCTTGATGTTCTGTTTCCCATCTCGGACAAAAACTTGACCCCCTCCGCCCTGATCCTCTGGATTCACCACACCGGAACACAGTTTGTGGCGGATACGGCGGATACCCTCCTGGGAGGAGGAGAGATCCGA
>JALUJC010000347.1 GCA_027053375.1 Caldifarciminota bacterium | reverse complement strand
CTCTGGAGAACGTGTTTTTCCCTTATCTTCTTCAAGATATACGCATTCGGGAGATTGTGAACACGCTCAAAGATCGCGGTGCCCCCTGGGTCAGTTGCAGCGGAAGCGGGAGTGCGATTCTTGCGCTGTTTCCTGCAAAACATCCACATGCCATGACACCGGGGGTTGAAATTCCTCAGGCTGAGGTGTATATATATCATACCCCGCCTATACACCCCCTCCTGCCCCAGGGAGAGCCGCAAGGCCTCCCTGGGGTTTTCCTTATTCCAGCGGGAAAAAATAAGATCCGGAGGTCGCATTGATGCGTGTGGAACTGGATGCCAACGCCACCCTCCCCCTTGCCCCGGAACTGAAAGCGCGCCTGGAGGAGGTCTATCAGGTCTGGGGAAATCCATCCAGCCTCCATCGTGCCGGCCAAATTGCCCGCACCGCACTGGAAGAAGCACGGGAACGCCTGGCCGCTCTGTGTGGATGGAGCGTGGAGGGGGTCATCTGGACCAGCGGGGCCACGGAAGCCATCAATCTGTTCCTGCAGGGCATTGCCCGGGCTACCCTCCGCGCGGAAGGAAGGCGGGTGCGTCTGGCGGCCACGCGGGTGGAACACCCGGCTGTCCTGCGTACGCTGGAAGCCCTGGAACGGATGGAACAGGCGGAACTTGCCTGGGTTCGGGTGGATGCTCATGGCCGAATAGACCTCAACCATCTGGAAGAGGTGCTCCAAGTAGGGTCCCTGGACTGGCTGGTTCTTCAGGCGGCAAATTCCGAGGTGGGCACCCTCCAGCCCCTTGAGCAGGCAGCAGCGCTGGCGCGTCAGCAGGGCGTTCGTGTTTTTTCCGATGCTGCACAGTGGCTTTTGAAGCGTGATCCTCTGGAGCTCCCGTCCCACGTGGATGCCTGGGTGGTCTCCGCGCATAAGGCCGGTGGCCCCCGGGGGGTGGGGGCTTTGCTGATCCATCCGCAGATCTCGCTGGATCCCCTCATGTTTGGAGGTACCCAGGAAGAGGGATTGCGTCCCGGTACAGCCTATCTGGAGGGCATTCTCCTGACCGGTGAGATGGCTGTGCATCTTCCCCGATGGATGCATGCGGCGCATGCACGCTGGGCTTCCCTGAAATCAGGGATGGAACAACAGATCACGGAACGCCTGGAAGGTGTCCAGATCCTGGCCGCGGGGTCGGAGCGACTCCCCAACACGACCGCGCTGCTGATTCCCGGGATTCAGGGTGTGCGGTTGGCGATGGCGCTGGACGTGGAAGGGGTGGCCGTTTCTGCAGGAACAGCCTGTTCATCTGTCCATGCGGCACCTTCGGAAACCCTGCTTGCAATGGGCTATTCCAGAGAGGATGCCCGTTGTATGATCCGGCTGTCCATGCGCCCTGAGATCACTCCGGAAGAGGTAGATTTTGCACTGGAGGTCCTGGAACGGGTGATTCGGCGGTTCAGACATCCCCGTTCATGAGCGGTCCTGTTCCTTGACCCTCCCTTCTCCCGTGCGTAGAATTCCCTTTGATTCAACGGAAGACGCAAGGAGGCCAGCATGTGGGTCACCCTGATGACGGTGTTGCTTTCCCTACCGGCAACCGATGTTCAGCCCATACCCAACCGGGACTATGTCCCTGCCCTGCTGCAGGTGCTGGATCGGGCGCAGCATACCATTGATATTTTTATGTATATCGGGCGGTACTATCCGCAGTATCCCAACGATGCCAACAGTCGAATCATCAATGCACTGATCCGTGCCCGCCAGCGTGGGGTACGCGTACGGATTCTCCTGGATGCTTCCTCGTGGAACACCTCCAACAGCCTTCAAAACAAGGCCTTTGGCGACAGCCTGAAACGTGCCGGGATCGAGATCTACTATGACCAGCCGGATGTGACCAGCCACGATAAGTTGATCATTGTGGACACGATGTGGACCATTGTGGGATCCACGAACTGGAGTTATTA
>JALUJC010000346.1 GCA_027053375.1 Caldifarciminota bacterium | reverse complement strand
AGGAGCGCTTGACGCCGTGTTTCTGGATCTGGGACTTTCTTCCCTTCTCCTGGAGCAAAGCGGTCGTGGGTTCAGCTTTCGTCAGGAAGAAGAACCTCTGGATATGCGCTTTGATCCCACCCGGGGGGAACCGCTGTCCACCCTTCTGAGGAACTGGTCTGAAGAATCCCTTTTCCGCATCCTTCGCCACTACGGGGAAACACGATACGCCCGGCGTCTGGCCCACCTGATCCGAACCCGCCCGCCGAACACCGTAGCGGAACTGAATCGGCTGGTGGCGCATACGGTCCCTTCTCGCCGGCTACATCAGGAACTTCCCAGGATTTACCAGGCGTTCCGGATCGCGGTTAACCGGGAACTGGAAGCGCTTCGTGAGGGGCTGGTGCAGGCCTGCGTCCTTCTTCGGGAGGGGGGCCGTCTGGCCGTGCTCACCTATCACTCCCTGGAAGATCGCGTGGTCAAACATCTCCGCGACCATCCCGCACTTTCTCCTCTGTGGAAAAAGGGACGAACCCCCACCGTGGAAGAGGTGGCTGCCAACCCGCGGGCCCGGAGTGCCCGGCTTCGCGTCTTCATTAAAACGGGAGAGGTCCAGAGCCATGAGATCCGTGCTATACTTGATACTTTTGTTCCTCGGGTTTATCGTTCTGGGATTCCTGAATAGCTGGACCCTGACCGAATCTGCCCGCAATGTGGAACTGCAGAAGGAAATCCAGCAACTGGAAGTAACCTACGAAAACACCAAGGAGGCCCTTCATCGTGCCTTCGAGTATGAGCGACTCCGGGCATCCCTATCTAAAGAGGGGTACCGATTTTCGGACCCGTTTCGTGTTTCTGATGGGCATACTCGTGGGGCTGGGGCTTCTGGTCCGGCTCGTCTGGATCGGCGTCCATGAACCGCCGCGGCTGCCCCGCCCCCCCACGGTGGCCATCCGCTTCCATGTACAGCGGGGAGAAATTCTTGATCGTCATGGTGTACCACTGGCGGCAAATCGGGGCGTGATCCATGTGTACCGCTGGCGCATGGACCCCAGCCAGCGGATCCTCCGCAGCCTCGGATTTCGCCCTCTGCCCGGGGGTAAACACGCACGTGAACTCCGTTACTGGGGGTATGTTTCTCCTGAACAGGGACGTCTTCTGCGCCAGGTGAAAGGCATCCGTCGACGGCCCGGGTTCGTCCGTGATGTGATCCGGGAACGTGCCTACGCCCCGTTGATCGGGGTGGTTCACCCGATGGAAAACGGACAGGACAGCGGAATTTCCGGCCTGGAGTATCTATTGGACACCTACCTGAGGGGCATCCCCGGCCAGGAAGAGTTCTTCCTTCGTACACGAGGGGGGTCCTGGGAGCTGGTCCCGGTTCGGGGACGGGCCACCCGACCGGGGCGACCGGGGCAACCGGTCCAGCTCACCATTGATGCCGCACTCCAGTCCTATGCCTATGATCGTGTTCAGACCTATGTGGACAGCCTCCAGGCAAACGCTGGAGCGGCTGTGGTGCTGGATCCACAAACCGGGGAGATCCTGGCCTGGGTGGAAGCTCCGCCACGGCCCGGAACGTACCGCTTCCTCACCGGACCCTTTGAACCCGGGTCGGTCTTCAAGCTGGGGGTCTATCTCCTGGCTCACCGGAAAGGACTGGATTTCCAGCAAACGTTCCAGACGGGTCGTGGCATATGGCGGATCCAGCGTCACACCTTCCGGGACCACAAACCCCTGGGTCGGATCACCCTCTGGGAGGGATTTACGCTCTCTTCCAACATTGTGACGGCACGCGTCGCATTCCGGCTGGGTGCGGGCAACCTGTACCGCATCATTCGTGAGCTGGGCTTTGGCGCCCCCACAGGGGTCGCCTATCCTGCTGAAAACCCGGGCCGTGTGCCTCGACCGTCCACCTGGGACAGCCTGCGGACCGCGTCCATCGCCATCGGCCAGGGACTGCTGGTCAACATG
>JALUJC010000345.1 GCA_027053375.1 Caldifarciminota bacterium | reverse complement strand
CCACCACCTCATGGACCCAGGGGTGGGAGGAAAACAGGGGGGCGGTGTAGCGGGTGGTCAGCAGCACCACTGTTTCCACGTCGGGATCTTCCTGCAATACCCGTAAAAGGGGAAGCGTAAGGATCGCATCCCCCATCCGATCCGTCCGGAGCACACCCACCCGCATGGTGCTTATTCAAAGGCAGACTGGAGAATCCAGAGAACCAGTTCTTCATACCCGATGCCCGCTTCCTCCGCCTGTGCTGGCAGGTCGGAGGTCTCGGTCATGCCGGGAATGGTGTTGACCTCCAGCAGAAAAACCTCCTCCCCATGGACCATCCCATCCACCCGCGACATCCCCCGGCATCCCAGCAGGCGGTGGGCGCGGAGGGCAAGCGCCTGTATGCGGCGGGTCAGTGCTTCGGGAAGGGGTGCCGGAAGAAGGAACTCGGTGGCACCGGGGGTGTATTTGGCTTCATAGTCATAGAACCGGCGTTCCCGGGGACGAAGTTCCAGGATGGGAAGGGCAAAGGCTTCCGGCCCTGTCCCCAGAATGCCCACCGTGATCTCCCGTCCCTGGATATACTGTTCCACCAGCATGTCTCCAAAGGTGCCCACCAGCGGCTGCAGCGTGGGAATCAGATCCCCGGGTCTGTCCACAGGGACCACACCGAAACTGGAACCTTCATTACGGGGTTTGAGCATCACGGGAAAACCCAGTTCCTGTTTCACCCCGATCGGGCAGGTCCGGTGTGAGATCACCGGCGCGAACCAGCAGGGCACGGGGGGTGGGCAGACCCTCCGCCTCAAAAAGGCGTTTCGTGAGCCATTTGTCCATGCCCACCGCGGATGCGGCGACACCGGAGCCGGTGTAAGGAATCCCAAGCACTTCCAGCAATCCCTGGATGGTCCCGTCCTCGCCGGGGGTCCCGTGAAGCATGAGGACCGCCGTGGTGGGGTGCAGCGTCTGAAGGGTGTGGGCCAGGTTGCGGTCCGCATCCACGAACGTCACCGGAAAGCCCAGGTGCTCCAGCGCGGCATACACCCGTTTGCCCGAGCGGAGCGAGACCTCCCGTTCCCGGGACCAGCCCCCTGCGATCACGGCCACGGGTCCTGGCTGAATACGCTGAAGAAGGGAATCCCGGTCCGGGCGATTCAAAACTGGATCTCCTGCTCGGTCATCAGGCGGGCTTCCGTGGGGTTGAGCAGACCATGTTCCACGATCACACCGCCCAGGATGTCAAAGGGGGTCACGTCAAAAAGCGGAACGTGCTCGGAGAGATTCATCGGTGCATTCTCCCACAGCGTGCCTTCCCACACCTGGAAGGAGAAGGCACGGGATTCATCAAGATTCAGGAATTTATAGGAAACGGCGAGCACATAGGGGGTTTTTTCCAGTTTGGCGGCTGCCAGGCACAGCCCCGAAGTGCCCACCTTGTTGACCACGCCCCAGGGAACCACGGCATCCGCGCCCACGAGCACCATGTCCGCTTCTTCTACGAAGGAAAACAGCCCCATGTCCGTGGTGAAGCGCACGTGGAGTCCCCGGTCCAGCAACGCCTGGGCCATGATCTGACCTTCATCGTCCGGGCGGCCTTCCGAAACGATCACTGTGAGGGGGCGTTCCTGGATATACCGGGACAGCACATCCAGAACCATGCCCGAATAGGAATAGGTGAGCAGGGTCCTGGGATTGCGGCGACGAAGGAGATGAAGGGCCTGCTGGACGGCCTGTTCATGATCACGCTCATACGCCTGTTTCAACTGCAGAAAGAACGCCGGCGTCAGATCGTGTGTACGCTGAACCAGACTCTCCAGTTTGAGCAGGAGGGACATGGAGGGATGGGCCTCCCGCATTTCGCG
Organism: Caldifarciminota bacterium; assembly: GCA_027053375.1. Lineage (GTDB taxonomy): Bacteria > Hydrothermota > Hydrothermia > S141-80 > S141-80 > JALUJC01. The sequence goes on along the minus strand of JALUJC010000345.1, from coordinate 4,873 downwards.
TACCCGTTGCTTCAGGTTGTTGCCCCCTTTTCGGGCCATCTCTGCCAGGGCGTCCAGTGTTCGCAGAAAAATCACACTGGATCCGTGTTTACGGTCCTCAAGGAGGGCTTTCCAGATTCGGCTCATGCGTCTGCCTCCACGGGATTTTCCAGGGTCCCGATCCAGGGGTGGTGAAGGGAGATGCGGTCTCCCGGTTGAAGGGGACCCACCCCTGCCGGTGTGCCCAGAAAGATCAGGTCGCCGGGATACAGGTCGGCGAATGTGGAGATCCATGCCACCAGTTGTGCAGGGGTGCGGATCCACTGGTCAGGATTTCCCTTCTGAACGGGCTGACCCCGGAGGAACACTTCCCAGGGCTCGCGGATTTCCCGGGTTGCCACCCAGAAGGGACCCACGGGGGCGAAGGTCCGGTAGCCCTTGGCACGGGTCCACTGCGGTTCACGTTTCTGGAGATCCCGGGCGGTCACGTCGTTGCCCAGGGTGTATCCCGCAATCGTCTGGCTCGCCTCCTCCACAGAGAGCGGGCGGGATACCGGGGAGCCGATCACCGCCACCAGTTCACCTTCATAGTCTACCCGGCCCACACCGGTGGGGATCCGGATGGGCTGGCGGTGACCCAGGAGGGAGGAGAGGGGTTTGGTGAAGATGACGGGGGTCTCGGGGATGTCCTTCAGGGAGCCTGTCTCCCCGATATGTTCGGCAAGGTTGAGCCCAACCGCGAAGATCTGACGGGGGCGGGTGGGCGGCAGAAGCTCCACCTCGCGCGGGTCAAGGGTTTCTCCGGTGGGGTGTACCTCCCCTGTGAGCGGATTTCCATCCAGCACTTCCAGGGTTTCATTCAGAACGCGGACATGCAGGATGCGGTCGCCCGACCGAACCCGACCGAACTTCATCCTCCCCATCGGCGCAGCACCCAGTCCACCAGCGCGGGATAGCGAGAAGCCAGTGCGGCGGAGAGCCACCAGGAGAAGGTCCCGAACACGTCCCGTTTGTTTTTTTCCATCCCCCGAACGATGCGGCGGGCCAGGGTCCCGGGTTCCAGGTACATCCCCCCCCGCGGTTTGAGCGTTCGTCGGGTCTTGACCACAGCATGGGAGAAGAACCCGGTGCGAACAGGTCCCGGATAGACCCCCATCACGTGAATCCCGAAGGGTTTGAGTTCCAGGCGCAGGGATTCGGTGAGTCCCCGGAGACCGAACTTGGAGGCATGGTACAGGGACCAGCGAGGAAGGCCCACATAACCCGCCAGGCTGGAAATGTTGACGATCATTCCCTGCTGTTGCTGCTTCATGATGGGCACCACCTCGCGGATCAGCCAGAAGGGACCGTCCAGATTGGTGCCCATGACCGTGGCGTATTCTTCTTCGGTGATCTGGTCCACGTCTCCTTCAAAACCCACACCGGCATTGTTGATCAGAATGTCCAGACTGTCCATGGACTCCAGGGCGGTGCCCACAAAACGGCGGATGCTTTCCCTGTCCCGCACGTCCAGGGCCACGCCCAGCGTGCGAATGCCGTAGTTCTGCTGAAGCTGCCGGGCAACCTCCTGAACAGCAGAAACACTGCGGGCGCCCAGCACAAGGTTCACCCCTTTCCGGGCAAGCTCCTCAGCCAGGGCCCGACCGATGCCGCGGGAAGCGCCGGTAATCAGCGCCACGCGGTTAGAAAGACGCATGATGGATTAACGTTTCTTTTTCTTATGACGCATCTTTTTGCGACGTTTCTTGAGCTTGTGACGTTTAATTTTGCGCAATTTCCGCTTACGTCCGCAGGGCATCCATGTCCTCCTTGGTTCGTGGATTGAGGGCTTCTATTATACGGCTCCCCACTCACCCGTGCAAACCAGGGGCTGGGGAAAAGGCCTATCGTCATGAAAGATGTGCAAATCCCTCCTGAATGATAGCGGCCATGCGTTTCCGCCGTTCCTCCAGGAAAGCTGGATAGTCCATTTCGTACCCTATTGCCTCACGAGAAAATCTCTTCAACCGCATGCGCGACATCCTCCCAAGATGTAGCAGGAGAAAAGAGGGTTGACCTGACCCGTCCGGAAAAACGTTTACATTTGAGGGTGTATCATAGGGGAGTCGGGGGAAGTGCGTAGATGTCGGGAAAAGGCAGGAAGAAGCGGTACACGGAAGCCTTCAAGATCCAGGAGGTTCGGGAATACGAGGAGGGGGCGTCCATACCCCCTTTCCGTGCCGTCGGTTCTTCCACAGATTGAAGGAATATTGAATGATATAAAAGCAAGACTGGGAAAAGTCAAAGAAGTGTGCGATGCAGTTTTGGAATCCCTTGGGGCTTTACGTGTTTCAGACTGGCCAATTGTGCAGACGCTGTACGATCAAATTGAACACAGTGTGTACCGATTTGTAAGCTTTCAGGAAGTGCTGGCAAAGCCCATCCACCGTCGTCGCCAAATCACTCGGCATACCATATTGCATGGGATTGTTCCAGACTATAACCGTGCCAAGTATTCATTAAAGTTTTTCCTTCTTCTGGACGGAGTTCACGCGTTGAATCCACCGATCTCCGTGAAAACGAAACGCTGAAAAAAACAAATCACTCCCCCTCCAGATACGCCCGCATCAGGGCCCGGAAGAGTTTGTTGTGGGCGCCGTGGCCCAGTTTGAGGTGCACCAGTTCATGCACGATCACCTCACGACGGAAGGATGCAGGCTGGGCAAGCAGATCGCTGTTCAGGCTCAAGCGTCCGCGGGTGGAGATGCTGGCCCATTTGCGCTTCATGGGACGCACGTGGATTTCCCGAAGCCGGTTATCCACGCCGATGCGTCGGGCCCATGCCCGGGCTTCTGCAATCAGCAGATCCCGGGTGATCTGGGTCTGGAAAGATACCGGTTCGACATGCGTACGCGCTGCTTTTCTCATTGGGCCGCCCTCCGAAGCAGAGTGAGCACGGCGTCGGCCCAGGAGACCACGTCCTCCACGCCGGCGCCCATCAACGCTTTATAGAGTTTCTTCCGGAGTTCACGCTCCTGATGGCGGCTTGTGGCCCAGTGGGGAAAGGTCCGAAACACGGGCTCCACGCTTGAGGCCAGACGTTCGGCCGCCTCGGGAGGCATCCCCCGCTGCACCCGCGCCCACCAGTCCATGGCGAAAGCCTCGGGCGAGAGGTCGCTTTCACGGCGCTGGCGTTCCGCTTCCTGAAGATGCTGCACGAGTACCTCCAGTTCGGCCAGGGCCTGCTGACTGGAGATCTGACGTTCTTCAAACGCGCGGCGGATAGCCTCTGCCCGTTCACCGATGGGAATGAGATACGGTTGATCCAGCCCCCTCATGTCCACCAGGCGGTGCAGCTCGCGCAGAAGGTTGAACACCCGAACCGTTTCCGGGCGATCGTCGCGAATCAGCGCCAGGAGTGCTTCAGGACCGATCTCATAGGTGTCTTTGGGTTCGTGGACAGAAGGTGTGGTGGTGTGTTGCTGAACGATGTCCGCTGTTTTGCGAAGAAAGGAACGGTCCACGGGAACATGGGGTTCATAGGCGTTGCGCAGCAAGCGATACATCTCCACCAGCCGCCGATAGTCCGGGAGGTACGGACGCAGGAAGGGATCCGGCGACAGAATCTCATAGGTCTCTTCCAGTTCCCGGAAAAAACGATAAAACCTTTCGCGTTTTTCGCGTTCGCGAAAGTGCAGCAGCACCGCCTCAGCCGCTTTGTCTTCCGTTTCTCCCTGTGCGATGGGCAGGTAAGTTTCGCGGGCCTCGGCCATCATGCGCGCAAAATGTTCCTGGAGGACATCCAGCCCTTCCACCACGCCTTCCACGTCTCGGGAATCAAAGGCCAGGGCCCTTTCCAGGTTGTCAAAGATGCCCACAAAGTCCACGATCAGGCCGCTGGTTTTGCGCCGCTGATCATCTTCATATGGACGGTTCACCCGGGCAATGGCTTGCAGCAACACGTGGTCCCGCATGGGTTTGTCCAGGTACATGCAATACAGGATGGGGGCGTCGTACCCGGTGAGCAGTTTTTCCGTCACGATCAGGATGTGGGGCGGCTCGTCAGGCTTACGGAACGCTTTGCGCACCGCGGCTTCTTCCTCATCACTCAGGTGATACCGTTTAAGTTCCGGTGGATCGTTGTAGCCCCTACTGATCACCACCCGGCTGAATTCCGAAGGCAGATAACGATCCAGGGCTTCTTTGTACACTCCACAGGCCTCCCGATCCACCGCCACCAGGAAAGCCTTATAGCCCATGGGTTGGACCACATTCTGGAAGTGATCGGCCACAAACCGCGCGATCTTTTCTACACGATCCCGGTTTTTCAGCATGTTTTTCAGCGTGACCGCGCGGTCCAGCACCCGGTTGAGCTCTTCCACGTCGGCCACGCCTTCCAGCTCCGCAGCGGCCCAGAAGGCCTCTTCCATCGCCTCCCGATCCACCACAAGGTCGTTGGGCGCCATCTGATAGTGCAGCTTCACGGTGGTACCGTCCTCAATGGATTCCCGGATGGAATATTTGTCCAGGTATCCCCCGGGATCCCCTCCACCGAACACCTTGAAGGTGCCTTTTCCGTGGCGGGTGCGATCAATGGGGGTGCCGGTGAAACCGATGAAGGTGGCATGGGGCAGCGCTCCCATGAGATAGTTGCCCAGGTCTCCTCCAGTGGAGCGATGGGCCTCGTCAAGGAGGACGAAGATGTTGGCACGGGTGTTCAGGTTGGCATCGGCTCTGTCAAACTTGTGGATCATGGACGCGATGAGCCCGCGGGTGTCACGGCGCAGCAGATCCCGCAGATGCTGTTTGCTCCGGGCCACGTGCACCCGGCCGAACCCCACCGCTTCCAGGTTTTGAAAAAGCTGCTGCTGCAGTTCATTGCGGTCCACAATCATCAGGACGGTGGGGTTCGGCC